>JAKSJM010000001.1 GCA_024398075.1 Bacteroidales bacterium
TGGATGGGCTCTCGTGCGCAGGGAAGGTTGTTTTGCGCACGGGACGGCAGTTGGCTGGGCTTTCGTGCGCGGAGAAGGTTGTTTTGCGCACGGGACGGCAGTTGACGGGGCCTTCGTGCGCAGAGAAGGTTGTTTTGCGCACGGGACGGTGGTTGGATGGGCTCTCGTGCGCAGGGAAGGTTGTTTTGCGCACGGGACGGCAGTTGGCTGGGCTTTCGTGCGCGGAGAAGGTTGTTTTGCGCACGGGACGGCAGTTGACGGGGCCTTCGTGCGCAGAGAAGGTTGTTTTGCGCACGGGACGGTGGTTGGATGGGCTCTCGTGCGCAGGGAAGGTTGTTTTGCGCACGGGACGGCAGTTGGCAGGGCCTTCGTGCGCAGGGAAGGGTGCTTTGCGCACGGGACGGTGGTTGGCTGGGCTTTCGTGCGCAGAGAAGGTTGTTTTGCGCACGGGACGGCAGTTAACGGGGCTTTCGTGCGCAGAGAAGGGCTTTTTGCGCACGGAGAGGGGGCGAGCGCATTGGCTTAGGGAAAAAATTCGTAACTTTGAAGGGTTATGAAGATAGAGGAGGCCATATTGTTTGTGCTGGCAGAGCGTGGCGGCGGGATGCGAAGTGAGCAGATTGCTGAGGTCATCAATCGCAGGCGGCTGCATGTGAGAAAAGATGGGCAGCCTGTGACCAGCGCTCAGGTTTATGCCGTGGCGATGAGGTTTCCTGATACTTTTGTGAAGGCTGAAGGCCGAATAATGTTAATGATATGAGCATTTTGATTAAGGACACGACCTCGATGGAGCGCATTCAAATAGTGAAGGAGGCGCTTGGTGGGGAGTATGATGATTTCTACGACGATTACGTAGATGGCAAGAAGGAGATCGCGGAGCTGAATAGTGCATATAGTGCAAAGTACGCCGGCAGTGGCTCCGAAGAATAGATATAAAGAAGGCTAGTCAACGGGCTAGCCTTCTTTATATCTATCCTACGCCAAATTATTTGTAATGTGTCCTACACTGAATCAATAGACATGTCCTGCGCTAGATTTGTAATGTGTCCTACACTAGGCGCGTGTGATTATTTGATGGGCTTAGCGTCGGATGAAACGTCATCGTGGGCTTTCTTGCCATTGAGGATGCAGCGCAGGATGAAGTCAATGACGAAGCATACGATGAAGAAAAGTACGACTCCTAGAAGTGCATGCCATGAGATGGCGATGGAGATAGGTAGCCTGTTTTCGACTAGAGTGAGCACAAGGTTGAAGATGAAGTACAGGACTGCGGCCTTGCATGCGAACACGGCGGCCTTGCGGGCGAACATGGTGGCCTTGCAGGCGGATAATGCGGACTACTTCATGTTACAACAGCTTTTCTCTAAGATGCTTGATCATGTCCTGGGTCATCTCGTCGAGGTCGTAAGATGGTTTCCAGTCCCACTCGGCGCGGGCGCAGCTGTCGTCCATCTTGTTTGGCCATGAGTTCGCAATAGCCTGGCGGACTGGGTCCACCTCGTAGCGCATCTTTGCATCAGGGATGTACTTTCTGATAGCCGCGAGTACGCCTTCTGGGTCAAAGCTCATGGATGCTACGTTGAATGCATTCCTGTGAATGAGGCGACTTGGGTCAGCTTCCATGATATCTGTAGCTGCCTTCAACGCGTCTGGCATGTACATCATGTCCATGTATGTGCCCTTGCCGATAGGACAGACGAACTCCTCGCCCTTTATGGCTGAGTAGTAGATCTCCACAGCATAATCGGTGGTGCCGCCACCAGGGAGCGTGGTGTATGAGATAAGACCAGGGAAGCGCACTGCACGTGTGTCTACACCATATTTCGTGAAGTAGTAGTCGCTGAGAAGCTCTGTGGCCACCTTGGTGACTCCATACATGGATGTAGGGCGCTGGATGGTGTCCTGAGGAGTGTCGTCGTGAGGGGTGCTAGGACCAAACGAACCGATGGAGCTAGGGGTGAAGACCTGGCAGCCATTCTCGCGTGCTACCTCAAGTATGTTAATGAGTCCATTCATCTGGATGTCCCAAGCCTTGAGAGGGAACTTCTCTGCTGTGGCCGACAGGAGAGCGGCGAGGTTATAGATGGCGTCGATGTGGTACTTCTTCACAATCTCAGCGATCTGCTGACCGTTGCAGACATCCGCCTCCTCGGACGGACCAGACTCGAGCAGGATGCCCTTAGGCTCCGCTCCTCTGATATAGCCGGCAACAATGCTTCCTTCAGGGTACTCCCTGCGTAGTTTCATGGTGAGCTCAGAACCTATCTGTCCGGTCGCACCTATAATGAGGACATTCTTCATTTCATTATTGATATAAAGTGTTACAAATTTAGTGATTTTTCTTACATTTGCTAATCATAAAAAGCATTATTGTATGTACGGTAAATTTCAGAAATATCTCTCAGATGAGCTGAAGGCCATCGAAGAGGCAGGATTGTATAAGAAAGAGAGGGAAATCTGCTCTGCACAGGGCGCTGAGATCACTCTCGCAGACGGCAGCAAGGCACTTAACTTCTGCGCGAACAACTATCTCGGTCTGTCTGATAACCCTAGGCTCATCGAGGCTGCGAAGAAGGCTATGGATGAGCGTGGATATGGTATGTCATCAGTTCGCTTCATCTGCGGAAAGCAGGATCTGCACAAGGAGCTTGAGAAGGCTGTCTCAGACTTCTTCCACACAGAGGACACCATCCTCTATGCATCATGTTTCGATGCAAATGGTGGCGTGTTCGAGCCTCTTCTCACTGCAGAGGATGCCATTATTTCAGACTCATTGAACCATGCATCCATCATCGACGGCGTACGTCTCTGCAAGGCAGTGCGCTATCGCTACGCAAATGCTGACATGGAGGACCTCGAGCGCTGCCTCAAGGAGGCTCAGGCTCAGAGATTCAGAATCATTGTCACTGACGGCGTATTCTCAATGGATGGAAATGTGGCACCAATGGACAAGATCTGCGACCTCGCAGAGAGGTACGATGCGCTTGTGATGGTAGATGAAAGCCACTCTGCAGGTGTCGTCGGCGCTACAGGAAAGGGTGTTGCAGAACAGTTTGACTGCTACGGACGCATTGACATTCATACTGGTACACTCGGAAAGAGCTTTGGAGGCGCTGTGGGTGGATTTACCACTGGTCGCAAGGAGATCATCGCCATGCTTCGCCAGCGTTCACGCCCATACCTTTTCTCAAACTCGCTTCCTCCTATGATTTGTGCAGCAGGTGTGGAGACATTCAAGATCATGAGCGAGAGCACCGAGCTTCATGACCGCCAGCAGGAGAATGTCACATATTTCCGCGAGAAGATGCTTGCTGCTGGCTTCGACATCAAGCCTACTCAGTCAGCTATCTGCGCGGTGATGCTTTATGACGCTCCGCTTAGCCAGAAGTTTGCCGCTGCCATGGCAGAGGAGGGCATTTTCGTGACAGGTTTCTATTATCCGGTAGTCCCTAAGGGACAGGCTCGTATACGCGTGCAGATTTCTGCAGCACATAACCACGAGCAGTTGGACAAGGCCATTGCTGCCTTCATCAAGGTGGGTAAGCAGCTTGGCGTTATAGCCTAATGGCTACTCACAGGATATACGGCATCGGGGAGACTGTGCTGGACATAGTCTTCAAGAATGGTCAGCCGCAGGCGGCCGTTCCGGGTGGTTCTACCTTTAATGCAATGATTTCGGTAGGCCGTACCGTGGGAGCGCGTTTTCCCGATACACAGATAGTCATGGTGACACAGGTCGGCACCGATTATGTAGCCGATCTGGTCACCGATTTCATGGAGAAGAATCATGTCAGCAGCGAGGGCGTAATGCGCATCCCTGGCGCCCAGAGCACGCTTTCGCTGGCTCTTCTCGATGAGCATAATGATGCGCATTACGAGTTCTATAGGGACAAGCGCGCGGCTGAGTTTGAGGCAGGGGAGATGGAGTTCAATGAAGGAGACATCGTAGTCTTCGGCTCTTTCTTCGCCATCAGCTCTACGACCCGCGAGCAGACCAAGCGCCTCATTCAGCAGGCGCATGACGCTGGTGCCATTATCTACTACGACATTAATTTCAGGAAGAGTCATATGCTTGACCTTCCTACCACTAAGGTGGCGATTGAGGAGAACTGCGCCATGAGCGACATCGTGCGCGGATCTTCTGAGGATATCGAGAATGTATTTGGCTCGACGGATGCTGCGATGCTCTACAAGGAGCATCTCTCGAAACTGTGCCCAAATTTCATCTGTACCAAGGGGGCCAAGGAAGTGGAGGTTTTCTCTTCTGGCGTGCACGAAATCTTCGAAGTACCTAAGATTGAGACGGTCACGACCATTGGCGCTGGTGATAACTTCAATGCCGGTGTAGTATATTCCCTTATGGATTTCCAGATAGGGAAGACCTCGATGAGGGGCTTGGCCGCAGGGGAGTGGCGCCGTATAGTGCCTGTAGCGATCAGGTTTTCTGCCAATGTCTGCCAGAGCCTCTATAACTATGTCGACCCTGATTTCATCGATACTTTATAATATGAAGAAAACCATTGTTTTAGTTGCGGCTTTAGCCGCGCTGGTGGCTTGTTCAAGCCCTAAGGAGGCGACTGTCAAGGCCGTCTATGACGATTGTGGTGTGGCAAAGCTGATGGATACAAGCGATAAAAGCGTGTATCTAGTCTTCACTGCTGAGTTTAGTACCAATGATAATGGCTATTTCGAAAATTTCGATGGCATTGTCCCTGTGCTGGATACTCTCGCAGATCGAGGTGTCAAGGGCTCTTTCTTCCCTACAGGAAACTGCTTCCGCGTGGAGAAGTATGCTGAACCAATCAGGCGTATTATAGCCGAAGGACATTACCTGTCCCATCATTCAAACCACCATCTGCTCCTGTGCACCGAAGATGCAGAAAAACGCACGCTTGTAGATATGGACTCGCTCAAGGTGGACATATCCGCCATGGAGGCTGAAATGGCAAGATTTGGTCTTGAGAAACAGGATTATACCTGGATGATTCCTCCGTATGAGTATTATAATGCTGAGACTGCTCAGAATCTCATTGATCTTGGTTACAAGCTTGTTAATCCTACTCCAGGTATCATTACTGGCCATGACTGGATGCCAAAGGAGGCTTCCAACTACATGTCTGCCGAAGACCAAGTTCAGACCATCTGGGATTATGAGGCTTCAAGCGAGACTGGCCTCAATGGTGCTGTAATACTCGTACACGCCATGAATTATCCATGCCGTACAGATGAGGATAGGGTACATACCCATTTGGGAGAGATAATTGATGGCCTTCGTGAGAGAGGTTATTCATTCAAGACTTTCAAGGAACTGTAATATGAAGAAACCAAACCCAGAGTATGTCAAGGCAAATAGGGCATGGCTTGAGGCCAAGTCCAAGGAGGAGGGCATGGTATCCCTTGAGAAAGGCGTTTTCTATAGAGTCATTAACAGTGGTTTTGCTGTCAGCAAACAGCCTACTCTTAATAGCGTGGTAAGCTGTCACTATTTGGGTAGAACCATGGACGGGAAATGCTTTGACACTTCGCTTGGAAGTTACCCATTGGCCATAAGGCTACGCGAGTTGATAGAGGGCTGGATAATCGCCCTTCCACACATGCACATTGGCGATAAGTGGGAAATTTACATGCCTGCTGAAGTCGCGTATGGCGATGCCAAACAGCCAGGTATTCCTGGCGGATCGGCGCTGATGTTCGAGGTGGAACTCCTCGGGGTACAGTAAAAAAAGAGGCTCTGGAATTGCTCCAGAGCCTCTTGTGCTTTCTGTATGTCAGATTAGAATCTGTAGCGTACACCAAGTGCTGCACCTGTGTAGTTGAATCCCTTGACACCATCAGTTCCGATGAAGTGGAATGCTGGTCTCCAGTCGATGGAGATGCTGAGAGGGATGTCGAAGTTGTACTCGAAGCCGATCTGGCCAGCTACTGCTGCGTCGAGACCAGACTTGCCGTCTACAGACCAGAGGCCTACCTGTGCGCCTGGTCCTGCGTAGAAGTTGAAACCACCCTCACTGTAGATGCTGAAGTCGTAAAGACCTGATACAAGCATAGAGTGACCAAACATTCCAAGGTCGAGCTCGGCGAAGCTTGAACCTCCCATGTACTGCTGATATGAAAGTTCTGCACCGTAACCTCCACGGAGACCGAGTGCCTTAGGCTGAGCTGATGAAACTGCTGCAAATGCTACAAGAGCAACAGCGATAGCGATAAATTTCTTCATGTTTTTGTTCGTTTGTGTATTATTATCCTACAAAAATAGTCTTTTTTTCGCAAAAAGGACAAAATAAAAGCTCTTTACTGGAAAATCCTATGCATATTCGATTGGAAATTCCAGCCGCCTTTTTTTCATAGTTTTTCTTAAATTTGCGTGTTTAAAAATTAAGTCATGAAAGAGTTTTGGAGATTCCTGAAGTTCGCATTCTTCTCTGTAAGCGCAGGCCTTGTAGAGATGGGCTCATTTGCTCTTCTAAATGAGTTTACGGACATGCCATACTGGCCATGCTATCTGATAGCGTTGGTTCTGTCCGTCGTATGGAATTTTACCTTGAACAGAAAGTTTACTTTCAAGTCTACAGCGAATTATTCCAAGGCGATGCTCATGGTGTTTGCGTACTATCTGGTATTTACCCCACTCAGCACTCTGCTGGGGCATTGGCTTGCTGATGGTCTGGGCTGGAATGAATACCTTGTGACAGGAATTAACATGCTTCTGAATTTCTCCACCGAGTTTCTCTATCAGAGGTATGTGGTCTTCGGAAAAAGCATTGACACAGTTGATTAGCTTCGCTGCTATCCAGCATTAGTCCTCTTCCGTATACCAGGGCAGTTCCACAAATGTGGGCTCGTGCCCGAGTGCGGGGATGACTTTGTCCAGTAACGCCTCCATGCTGAGCTTCAGCGTGGAGGTGTTTATGCATGGGTGCACGCCTATGCTGTCGTGTTCCTTCAGGAGGTCCTTGTCAATGATAAGGTGCACTTTCTTGTTTGTGTCATTCATCAGGCCAAGGATGGTCACCGAACCGGGAGTAAGCCCGAGGAGCGCAGCCATGTGCTCCTCGCCTGCAAACGATAGGCGAGAGGAGTTTATCTGTGCTGAGATATCCTTTGTTTTGAATTTTTTCTTGCCTGGCATCAGGAGCATGTGAAACTCAGTCTGCTGGCGATTGCATAGAAAAAGATTCTTGCAGATATCGGTGCCGAGAGCGGCGCCTACTGCATCGCATGTGTCCATGTCAAAGGCCTCGTCGTGGTCGGCTCTAATATATTCTACACCAATGCTATCGAGTAGCTCGTAGCACTTGATCTCCTTTTCTAGTCTGTGGCTCAGGTCCTCTGGACGGCCTTTGTGAATCTTTATTTCCATGTCGCAAATTTAGTAAAATCGAGAAAAAAGATTTTCGTGATTGGGTATTTGTTGTTAAATTTGTGTCCCGTTATGAAATACGGATTTGACAACGACAAGTATCTGAAGATACAGTCAGAACACATTAAGGAGCGCATCGCTCAGTTTGACAATAAGCTTTACCTCGAACTCGGAGGAAAGCTTTTCGACGATTTCCATGCAAGTAGAGTACTGCCCGGCTTCAAGCCAGACAGCAAGCTTCGCATGCTTCAGCAGCTCAGCGACTCGGCTGAGATTGTAATCGTTATCAGTGCTATCGACATCGAGAAAAACAAGGTTCGTCAGGACTACGGAATCACCTATGACATGGATGTTCTCCGTCTTAGGTCTGAGTTCATGAACTGCGGTTTCCTCGTTAATTCTGTGGTCATCACCCATTACAATGGCCAGAGCAGTGCCGATGCATATCGTGCCAAACTTGAGCGTATGGGTATCAAGGCATATTATCACTATACCATTGAGGATTATCCAAACAATGTGGCTCTCATCGACTCAGAGGAGGGTTTTGGCCGCAATGATTATGTCGAGACCACACGCCCGCTTGTCATTGTCACAGCTCCGGGCCCTGGTAGCGGTAAGATGGCTGTCTGTCTTAGCCAGCTCTATCAGGAGCATCAGCATGGTGTCAAGGCCGGTTACGCCAAGTTTGAGACATTCCCTGTTTGGAACCTTCCACTCAAGCACCCAGTTAATATCGCATACGAGGCTGCTACTGCAGACCTTAATGATGTGAACATGATCGACCCATTCCATCTCGAGGCGTACGGAAAGATCGCGATCAACTATAATCGTGATATTGAGATTTTCCCTGTGCTAAATGCCCTCTTTGAGGGTATCGATGGCGATAACCCATATAAGTCACCTACTGACATGGGCGTAAATATGGTCGGCTTCTGCATGTCAAATGACGATGCTTGCTGTGATGCAGCACGTGACGAGATCATTCGCCGTTACTATACCGCACTTAATAAGCTTGCGGATGGTGCCGGTAATGATAGTGAGGTCAACAAGATCTCTCTTTTGATGAAGCAGGCCAAGATCACCACAGAATATAGAAGGGCTACAGTCGCCGCGAAAGCCCGTCAGGAGCTTTGTGAGAAGCCATCCTCGGCCATAGAGCTTGCGGACGGAACCATCATTACAGCTGAGACCAGTTCGCTTCTCGGACCAAGTGCGGCTCTTATCTTGAATGCGACCAAGCATCTTGCAGGTATTCCTCATGATGTCAAGCTTATTCCAGAGAGCATGATCGAGCCTATTCAGAAGACCAAGGTGGACTATTTGCATGGCCATAATCCACGCCTTCATACCGATGAGGTACTTGTAGCGCTTTCCATGCTTAGTACCCATGATGAGAACTGTAAGAAGGCTCTGGATAAACTCCCAGAACTTAATGGCTGCCAGGTTCATTCTACTGTAATGCTCAGCGAAGTAGATAGAAAGATATTCCACAAGCTTGGCGTGGGTCTGACTTGTGATCCTGTCCATAAGGTTAAGCTTGACCAGGAGGTATAGGCTTGCCTTAATAAATCTAGGTCCCCGATGCTTTGGCGTCGGGGATTTTTTTGTTGCATGCTATTTCTTGAACCGATTCAAAAACGTTATAAAATTATCGCGTGTATCTTTGTATTTCTTTGAAACCTTTCATATATTTGTGTCGCTAATTTTACACTAATGATACAGATAACCAAGAAAATACCCGTTGCTGGAAGCTACGACGTAGTCGTATGCGGTGGAGGTCCTGCCGGATTCATTGCCGCGATAGCGGCTGCAAGGGAGGGAGCAAAGACGGCTCTCATTGAACAATATGGCTTTCTTGGAGGTATGGCCACGGCTGGCATTGTCGCACCTTTGAGTGTGTTCACCTACAAGGGCAAGCAAGTCATTGGCGGCATTCCATGGGAGTTCGTACAGAGACTGCAGCAGATGGGCGGTGGTCTTATTGAAAAGCCACTTGGAAATGTGGCATTTGAGCCTGAACTATACAAATTGTGCTGCCAGAGAATGGTTCTCGAAGCCGGTGTAGATCTTTATATGCACTCATACCTTAGTGGCTGCGATTTCGAGGATGGCAGTGTGAAGCATGTCATCATCGAGAATAAGAATGGTACTGAAGCATTGTCAGCCAAGGTCTTCATAGACTGTACCGGTGACGCTGACTTGGCGTATATGGCTGGTGTAGAGATGCTTCCGATGGAAGGAATGCCTCTTCAGCCTATGTCTACATATTTCGTTCTCTCGGGAGTGGATACAGATTCGCCAATGATTCAGGAGGCGATGCATCATAACAAACAGGGCGAGAATTGCCATTGTCTTCCTGTGAGGGAGGTGCTGCTCGCGAAGATGGATGAACTTGGCATGCCAGAATTTGGCGGTCCATGGTTCTGCACCACTCTTCAGCCTGGCGTAGTCACGGTGAATATGACTAGAACGGCGGGAGATGCCCTGGACAATAGAGACTTTACCCGCGCTGAGTGTCTTCTTAGGGAGGATGTCTTCAAGATGGCTAAGGTCCTGAAGGATAACTTCAAGGAATTCGAGAATTCGTATGTTTCTTCAGTCGCGGTACATGCTGGTATACGCGAAAGTAGAAGAATCCATGGCGTTCATGTCATTACGGCAGACGAGTACGTAAGTGGCGATCGTTATGATGACAGCATCTCTAGAGGCGCTCATCCTATCGATGTGCATGTCGCGAAGGGTGCTTCGCAGAATGTTACCTTCCTTGAGCAAGCTGCGTACGTTCCATATCGTGCATTGATTGCAGAAAACGTCAAAAACTTGCTTGTCGCTGGAAGATGCATCTCTGCTGATAAGAAGGCGTTCGCTTCGCTGCGTGTTCAGGCCAGCTGCATGGGCATGGGGCAGGCAGCCGGCGTGGCAGCTGCGCAGTGTGCATCCGCTTCTGTAGCTGTACAGGAAGCGGATATAGAAAAACTCACAGATAAACTTCGCCTGATGGGCGCTCAGATTTAGGATTATGGGTATACTTGATTACATAGTTATTCTTCTTTACTTCGTTGGACTTGTGGCTGTAAGCCTTATAATGTCACGAAAGATAAAGAGTTCGGAAGATATGTTCATTGCAGGAAGAAATTCTTCGTGGTGGCTATCTGGTGTGTCTTCATATATGACCATCTTCTCGGCAAGCACCTTTGTGGTATGGGGAGGAGTGGCTTACAAGTCTGGACTTGTAGCCACTACGGTGGCGCTCTGTTTCACCGTTGCTTCATTTGTAGTGGGCAAGTGGATATCTGGTCGCTGGAGACGTCTTCGCATAAAGTCTCCAGGCGAGTTCCTGACCATACGCTTTGGACATAAGACAGTCAGTTTCTACACCATTTCCGGAATCATTGGACGTGGTGTGCATACAGCAGTGGCCTTGTACGCTGTGGCTGTAGTCATGTGCGCTTTGATAAGCGTTCCAGAGGGAAGCATCTTGGCGTCTACGGGCCTTCCTGGTGATGCGCCTGTTGGACACCTTTGCATTTGGTGGGCGCTGCTCATTCTGGGAGCGATAACATTGACATACACCATCGCAGGAGGATTCCTTGCGGTGCTTATGACTGATGTCATCCAGTTCGGCGTGCTCTTCTCGGTGGTGGTTTTCCTCATCCCGCTCTCGTTCCACGAGGTGGGAGGCGTACAGACTTTCATCACCAAGGCTCGCGAGATTCCAGGTTTCTTCTCTGGTACCTCGTCGACGTACACCTGGCTGTGGCTTGCCCTTTGGACAGTGCTCCAGGTGGCCATGATGGGGGGCGATTGGCCTTTCGTGCAGCGATATATCAGTGTGCCTACGGTAAAGGATGCGAAGAAGAGCACATACCTCATCGGCATTCTTTATTTCATCACACCGCTTATCTGGTACCTTCCTGCCATGATCTACAGAGTCATTGTCCCTGGACCAGGAATGGATGCAGACCCTGCCATGATGACATACATCGGCGAAAGCGCCTATGTGAACATGTCGAAGACCGTGCTCATGTCGGGCATGCTCGGCATGATGCTGGCGGCAATGCTTTCGGCGACCATGTCGAATTTCTCCGGAAATCTGAATGTGTATGCCAATGTTTTCACATACGAAATCTGGGGACACGGAAAGAATGGCGCTGCTGACGAGAAGAAGCGCATCCGCGTGGGAAGGCTTTTCACATTGGTATTCGGACTCAGCATCATTGCGGTCTCTATGCTTGTCCCATTCGCTGGAGGCGCTGAGAAGATGGTGGTGACACTTCTTACCATGGTCATTTGCCCTCTGTACATCCCATCTATCTGGGGCTTGTTCTCTAAACGTCTCACAGGAAATCAGCTTATAATAGCAATGGCCATTACTTGGGTAGTCGGTTTTACCGCCAAGTTCACTGTGCCTGCTGAAGTGCTGAGTCAGAGCCTCATTGAAAGCATCTCTGGATGCGTTCTTCCTATAGCAATTCTTTCGGCCATGGAGCTTGTTTCCAAGCATAAGGGCCTCTCTGCCAGTGGCTACGATCAGATTGCTTCGTACGAGGATCCGAATGCAGAGGTGGAACCTGACGAGCATATGAAACTTGCCACCAAGAAGTTCTCTCTCATGGCAATCAGTTGCTTCTGTATCACTCTTGGAGCCATAGCACTCCTTCTTATCGGCATGCTCATCGCGCGTGATCCGAAGACCATGGCTGTCAAGGGCATAGTCATATCATTTGTGTGCGCTATTCTAGCAATCATAGCAGCATATCTGGTGTACAGAGTAATAGATTCAAGAAAAAATGCGTAAGTTCATATCAGTATTTTCCGCGCTCCTCGTGAGTGTGTCATCCTTCGCTCAGCTATATGTGGAGCCAGAGAAGGATGTAGAATGTTCTGTTTTTTTCGAGAAGCAAGGCATGACAAAGGCCCAGCAGGGATTGGAAATCCACGGGAACTATATCTTCTCTCTTGAGGATGGTGGCCATGTCAATGTGTATGATTTCAAGAAACCTACAGGCAAGCCTATAGGTGGCTTTACACTTGGTTCTGCTCGTCCAGATAACCATTCAAACAATGCTGAATTTGGAATTGAAACCGCTCCAGGCGCATCTTTCCCTCTTCTTTACGTTTCTGTAGGCAAGCCAAACAGTGAGATAGACTGGACCTGTTTTGTGGAAAGTATCACTCGCAAGGGAAAGAAGTGGTCTTCAGAACTTGTCCAGACCATTGTCCTTGATGGAAACGGCTGGGACAAAAGAGGTTATGTTTCTATTTTTGGCGCTCCAAGCTGGCTCGTCGATAAGGAGAGAGGCTTTATCTGGATTTTCTCTGCCCGTCAACGTACGGTGGCTAGAGTCACCAAGGAAGCATACGAGAATCAGTATGTAGCTACAAAGTTCCGTATTCCTAGTCTTTCGGAGGGAGAAATCGTGAATCTTGGTGTGGATGATATCCTTGACCAGGTGGTATTCCCTTATGAGGTGTGGTTTACACAGGCTGGATGTGTGCACGATGGTAAGATCTACTACTGCTTCGGAGTGGGAAAGCAGGATCCTACCAGACCTTCATGCATTCGCGTATATGACACTGATAGACGTGTCATCTCCGCTCGCTATGAACTTCAGGAGGAGATCCCTCTTGAGATGGAGGACATCGTGATACGTGATGGCTGGATGTATGTGAATACAAATGTCAATCGTAAGAAGACCAAGAGTCTTCCTTGCATCTACAAGCTTTCTCTTCCTAAGGAAAAACCTGCTCCTAAGAACTGGGAGGAAGAACTGAGACAGGATCCGGAAAAGGCAGGTGGCATCTATTACATCGATCCTTTTGATGATGTCAATGTAACATCGGCTCCAGCTGGTTACAAACCTTTCTATATTACAGGATACTTCCGTCATGGCGCTCGTCAGATGGATGATAATTATACTTATCCAGATGTCTATAATTCCTTGAAACAGGCTGCTGAGGCATCTAATCTTACTTCGCTTGGCGAGTCTATATGGAAGAGGGTAAGCGAGTTCTGGCCACGTTTCGACCTGCGTGTCTGCGACCTTACCATGGTGGGATATCGTCAGAGCAAGCAGTTGGGCCAGAGAATGGCGGACAATTATCCAGAGGTTTTTGCTGGCGATCCGTTCGTGAAGACCATCTCTACAAGTGTGGTTAGAGTTTCAGAGACCATGCATGGCTTTAACCTTGGCCTTCAGTCCAGGATGCCTGAACTTGAGTGGGATATCATAGATGCCACCAGGACAAACATAAGATACATGAATCCTTATGCAGACGGTAATCCTGACAAGATAGCCCTTGACCAGGTGCTTAGAGATTTCCGTGGCGAGTGGTATCAGAGATACAAGTCGTATGCTTTGAGTATGTTCGATCCAGATGAGTTCCTCTCAAGACTCTTTGTAGACATTGATCAGGTAAAGAAAGACTATGACGCATTTGATCTGATGTGGAGGTATTGGCTCGCTGCATCTGTCATGCAGAATCTCAATGAGCAGATGCCTATCTGGGATGTGTTCTCCGAGAAGGAAATAATCGGTTGGACCAAGGCCGAGAACTACAAATACTATATGCAGAAGGGCCCAGACCCAGTGAACATGACTAGAGGCTGGGGATATGGAACGCGCATCCTTCGTGGCATCATGGACTCTGCCAAGGAAAACATTGAACTTGGTCGTCATGGAGTGGATCTGAGGTTCGGCCATGATGGCGTACTTATGGCCACCATGACTGCCCTTCAGGCAGATGATTGGGCTACAGAGGTATCCGACCCTGATGCAGTGAGTGATATCTGGCAGGTCTGGAACATCCCTATGAATGCAAACCTTCAGCTTGTATTCTACAAGAGCGAGTCTTCGGATGAGATACTTGTGAAGGCCATGCTGAATGAGAGGGACTGCAAGCTTCCTTTCGAGGCTGTAAATGGCTCATTCTACAAATGGAGCGAGATGTATCCATACTATAAAGCTCGCTTCGATGAGGCTGAGACGAAGATGTCAGAGTCTGCGAAGATCGATGTCTCTGCTTACGGAAAGCAGCAGCTGATGCACATTACACCGTCAACAAAGAAATAACGTATATAATGGACAGAAGAAATTTCCTAAGGACTTCAGGGGCATTGGCAGCCGCAGCGGCTGTCCTGCCTAGTCTTCAGTCATGCTCTGGAGCAAGCGATTCAAGCATACCCCAGAAGTTTGACACTGATATCCTCGTTGTAGGAGGAGGCCCTGCCGGCGTTTGCGCTGCCATCGCAGCGGCTCGCCTTGGCAAGAGAGTGATGATCATCGAAAGTGGCAATTGCCTCGGTGGAATGGCTACCAAGGGAATGGTAGCTCCTTTCATGACCTGTTTCGACTCTGCTGGTGAGCAGCAGGTAATCAAGGGACTCTTTGATGAGATTGTTTGTAGGATGGTAGACATAAATGGCGCCATACATCCATCAAAGGTGAGGGCTACTTCACCTTATTCTGCATGGATTACAGCAGGACATGACCATTGTACTCCTTTCGAGCCAGAGGCCATGAAGTTTGTCCTCGACCAGATGACATCCGAGGCAGGTGTGAAGGTGCTCTTCCATGCTCAGTTCGTACGTCCAGTGATGAAGGGAAATCAGATTAAGGGAGCAGTCATACTCGCAAAATCTGGCCTTCAGGGCGTTTCTGCGAAATGTGTCATCGACTGTACTGGTGACGGCGATGTAGCTGCAGCGGCGGGAGTACCTTTCGAGTTCGGAAACCAGGCCCTTGGTAAGGTGCAGCCTTCTACACTTTTCTTCCATGTATGTGGAGTAGATTCACCTGCATTTGAGAAGGAAGTTGAGGCACATCTTCCTGAATTCAGAAAAGTGGATGGTGTAAGCTATCGTACTCTTCACTGGAGAGTGGCTGAGGCTGAAGCAGCAGGGGAGTGGGACATCGCCCGAAAGTCCATCAATATCTACAAGTGTGTCAAGGACGATCACTGGGCAGTGAACTGTACCCGTGTAAAAGACGTGGATGCTACTGATTCAGAGAGCCTTACAATGGGAGAAATAGAAGGAAGACGTCAGGTTCAGGAGCTTATGAACTTCTTCCATAAGTACGTACCTTCATTCAAGAATGCCACTCTCATGAGCTCAGCCTCTACACTTGGTATCAGAGAGTCTCGCCATATCCTTGGTGAGCATGTACTTCAGGCTGAGGACCTTATCGCAGGAGTAGTTCCTGATGACAGCATCCTTCTCGCATCAAATTCAGTCGACGTACATGGTGGTGGCAAGACTGCAAACAGTACCACATACATGACCATCAATGCTCCTTGGTATGGTGTCCCTTATAGATGTCTTGTTCCACAGGGTGTAAAGGGACTTCTCGTAGCAGGACGCTGTCTTTCAGCTACTTCTGATGCCGCCGGAGCAGTGCGCGTGATGCCGCCAGCGATGGCGATGGGTGAAGCAGCTGGTACAGCTGCGGCGCTCGCCATCGGCGCAGGCATCACTCCAGATGCAATCGATATCGATACTCTCAGAAAACAGCTTAAATCTCAGAACGTATTTTTATAAACAATGATAATCACAATTATTGGAAGTGGAATGATGGGCTCAGCTCTCGCATTCCCGGCATTTGAGAACGGACATGAGGTTCGTCTCGTAGGTACTCCTCTTGATAAGGAAATCATCGATGCATGTAAGAAGACAAATCAGCATCCAAAGTTTGAGATTCCGTTCCCTCAGGGAGTCAAGTATTACTATTTCGAGCAGTGGAAGGAAGCTGTAGAAGGCTGTGACTTCGTGATCGGAGGTGTATCTTCATTCGGCGTGGACTGGTTCCTCGAGGAGATTCTCTCAAATCTTGATCCTCAGATTCCGGTGCTCTCTGTTACCAAGGGACTCATTAACCTTGAGGATGGCACCCTTATCTCTTACCCTGATTACTGGGAGAGAGGACTTGCAGCCAAGGGTATCAAGCGCGAGATCTGCGCTATCGGAGGTCCTTGTACCTCTTATGAGCTCGTGTTCCACGATCAGACAGAAGTCGCTTTCTGCGGTCGCGATACGAAGACCATCAAGATGATGAAGGAGGCGATGTCTACTGATTATTACCATATCTCTCTTACCAATGATGTGATAGGACTCGAGAGCGCTGTAGCATTGAAGAATGGATATGCTCTCGCAGTAGCCATGACCATTGGCCTTGTGAATAGACATCACGGAGCCGAGGCAGGCCTCCATTATAACAGCCAGGCAGGTGCTTTCTACCAGGCTGTCAAGGAGATGCGCTACCTTCTCGAGATGCAGGGCGCTAGCCGCGATTGCGAAAACATCGGTATCGGTGACCTCTACGTGACAGTTTATGGTGGTCGTACAAGAAAGGTCGGCATTCTCCTCGGTGAGGGCAAGACCTACCAGGAGGCGATGGATATCCTCGCGGGAGTTACCCTCGAGAGTCTCGTCGTCGCCAGAAGAGTATATAAGGCAATGGAGAAGAAGGCCGAGCTCGGCAAGGCTGACCTTTCAATGTTCCCTATGCTCTGCCATGCTGCAGCTGTGCTTGACAATGGCAAGGATGCAGAGCTTCCTTGGGAGTCATTCACCTTTGATCAAACAATCTAACCACATATCATTATGAGAATCAAACAATTACTTCTTGTGGGTATAGCCATGATGTCTCTCATTTCCTGTCAGAAGGAAGTAGAGCACTACATGAGACTGTCCACTAAGAACATCAGTGTCAGTGCTGACGGAGCTACTGTCACATTCGATGTTACCGCTGACGTTGTGTACAGGGTGAACAACGACTGTGACTTCGCTACTATCACCGATACTCAGACCATTGGTGATGTCACCACATTCACATTGAAAATCGATGAGAATGTAACGGAAGATGCAAAGAAGAGCCAGATCCGTTTCATTGGTGACCATGTTACTCCGCTCAAGCTCGTCGTAGAGCAGCGCGGATTTGTGCCTTACGGCGTCAGCGAGACTGCATTCAATGTAGACGCCGCTGCTACTTCTGTTAAGTTCACCATTCTCGGTGAGAAGGCTTGGACTGCTTCTGTCGATAATCCGTCGTTCAAGCTCAGCCAGACCAGCGGAGAAACAGGTACAGACGTCATTGTTACCTTCCCAGAGAACACAGGCGAGGACAATGCAGACGCTGTAGTGACAGTGATGATCAATGGCGAGACATTCACAGTGACCATCTCACAGAAGTCTCTCTTCTATACAGGTGTAGATCCTCAGGAGATATCTGTAAGCTACTCTGCTACAGAAGCTTCCTTCACTATCAGTACTCAGAAGGACTGGACTGTGACAAGCGATAACGCATCATTTGTCCCTACTCCTGCATCTGGTACTGGCAATGCTACCGTTACTGTAAACTTCCCAGAGAACACAAAGGAGGAAGTGAAGACTGCCAAGCTCACCGTGAAGATCGCAGAAAAGACCTTCGAGGTGAACATCACTCAGGCCGCTGCTCCTAAGAAGGATTATGTGGACCTCAGTGCAAAGGGTACGGCTAACTGCTATATTGTCCCTCAGGCTGGCTATTATAAGTTCAATGCGAAGGTAAGAGGAAACGGCACCGTCCCTGCAACTCTCAGTGGCAAGTTTGGCGCTCTCGAGCCAGCATCAGTAATCGCTCTGTGGAGCACTACAAATGATGTTCAGGCTCCTCTCGCTCCAGATGCATTCATCAAGTATCTTGAGCTCGAGGATGGTTATGTCCGTTTCTTTGTCCCTGAGACTGTGACTGGCAATATGTCTATCGCTGCCCTTGATGCTGCAGGAAAGATTATCTGGTCATGGCATATCTGGTTCACGCAGACCCCTCAGAACATTGAGGGAGGCTCATTCACGTGGATGGACAGAAATCTTGGTGCAGTGACTACTGCCAAGGAAGGTCAGTTCGCCGCTCCTGGTTCAGCTGGATTCTTCTTCTCATGGGGCCGTAAGGATCCTATGAGACCACTCGGCTCATACGAGGAGACCGCATACGGTGACATCCAGTTCATCGGAACTTCTCTTTACAATGGCTACGAGTGGGGCGCAAACACTACCGAGAAGGCTGTATATCTCATCGAGAGAATGATCGCCGAGCCTACCAAGTACTATGAGGACGCAGGTAAGTTCTGGGTGGCTGAGGATGGTACTACCAAGCTCACCGACCTTTGGAATGATGCGGCAAAGACCATGTTTGACCCATGTCCTGCTGGATACCGCATCCCTAGCAAGGACCAGTTCACCACCCTGGCTACTGATGCCGGCATCGCTACCACAGCGAAGAAGTCATCTTCTACCGACTATACTGACAACTACAGTGCTGACAATCACTATTTCAAGTTCGGTAAGGTCATCTTCACCCTTGGTGGAGCATACACATTCAACAACAATGGTAATGTGGTCAATGGCGGTATCGACGGAAGATATTGCTCATCGACCTATAACACAAGCACCAACTGTTATTGGATCAATGTTAACGCGACAGCTTACAATGTAAACAACTCTGGTGCTTGCACCCAGGGAGGTATGGTACGTTGTGTAAAGGAATAAGCATATGAGAAAGTCAATAATATTAAGCCTCATTCTGGCCTTTGTTCTGCCTATCAGCGCATTTGCACAGAACACCCTGAAGGGAAAGGTATCAGATAAGACAGGTCCTGTAATCGGCGCCATGGTTCATGATATGGCCACCGGCAAATGGGCCACAACAGACCTTGACGGCGCCTTCACTCTCGAAGGCGCATCAAAGGGCAACACTCTTGAGGTTACCTGCCTCGGTTACAATGCTCTCAGCTTCAAGTGGGATGGTGCTCAGCCATTGGCAATCACACTCACTGAGGATTCTATGGGACTTGACGAATCCATTGTCATTGGTTATGGTTCTGTCAAGAAGAAGGACCTCACTGGTTCGGTAGGTGTGCTTAACAGCGCGACCCTCGAGCAGCAGAGTACTGCTCAGCTCTCACAGAGCCTTCAGGGTACTGTCCCTGGCCTCATGGTGACAAGAAGCAGCAGCATGCCTGGTGCCAGCGCATCCATCAAGGTGCGTGGTATCACCACCATCACTGGTGACGGCTGCGACCCTCTTATCCTCGTGGATGGTATGGCGGTGAATAGCCTTGACAACATCTCACCTGACGATGTAGAGCAGATTACCGTCCTCAAGGACGCAGCATCTGCTTCCATCTATGGTGCGCGTGCTGCAGCTGGTGTCATCCTCGTCACCACAAAGAGCGCTCGCGAGGGAGATGTAGCCATCACCTATAACGGAGAGTTTTCTGTCATCACTGCTTCAGAGCGTGCAGAGTTCCTCACCGATCCGCTCAACTACATGAATATGTTCAATGAGTACAAGTGGAACGACGCGGGCAACCCTACAGGTGGTGACTATCAGCAGTATGCTCAGGATTACATCGAGAACTATTTCGCGATGAACGCACTTGATCCTATCGAGTATCCAAACTTCGACTGGAAGAGCGCTATCCTCAAGCAGTGGGCTCCTCGTCACAAGCACTCTATGACTATGTCATACGGAAACAAGGTGGTAAAGACACGTGTTTCTGCTTCTTACGAGAAGACCGATGCTCTCTACGAGGGCTCAAGCCATGAGCGTATCATGGCCAGAATGAAGAACAACTATAAGATCAGCAAGCATCTCAGCGGAGACTTCGACATCTCTTTCAAGCATGCTACCAAGCTTGATCCTCAGACTACTCCTCTTCAGGCTGCGAACATGTATCCAAGCATCTATCTTGGACTCTACCCAGATGATCGTATCGGACCTTCAAAGACCGGTTCAAATACTCTCGCAGTTCTTAAGGAAGGTGGTTATGTTTCGAATAGAAATGACTACATTACCGGTAGAATTGCACTCACATACAGCCCATTTGAGGACTTCAACATCACGGGTAGCTTCACTCCTACTTTCTCTCTCACAAAGAAGAAGGATTGGAGCAGAGCCATTCCTTACTATGATGCATACGATACAGCACTAATGCTTGGTTATGTAAGTGGACATACCACCAATGACCTTACTGAGACCCGCGCTGATGCGAATACATTCGAGACCCAGGTAGTGGCAACATACGACCACAACTTCGCCAATGCCCATAGCCTCAATCTCATGGCTGGTTATGAGGAGTACAGTCGCTTCTCAGAGAGCATGTCTACCAAGTCAGTAGGTCTTGAGCTCGGTAACTTCCCTTATCTTGATCTTGCAAACCTCAAGAACCTCACTCCTACAGGTGATGCCAACGAGAATGCATACCGTTCATTCTTCGGCCGACTTATGTACAACTACAAGAGCCGCTACTATGTCCAGCTCAATGCACGTGCCGATGGTTCCAGCCGCTTCCATAAGGATTCTCGCTGGGGATTCTTCCCATCAGCATCACTCGGTTGGGTAGTCAGCAACGAAGGCTTCATGGAGAATGTGAAACCAGTCAGCTACCTTAAGCTTCGTGCTTCTGTGGGTACCCTTGGTAACGAGCGTATCGGTAACTATCCATGGCAGTCAAGCATTAGTTTCAACAATGCTATCATGTATGACCAGACAAATCAGATCCTTTCTCAGATGACTGGAGCACAGACTTCATATGCTGTACAGGACATTACCTGGGAGACTACATGGAGCTACGATTTCGGTGTTGATGCATCATTCCTTGAGAATAGACTCGACTTTACAGCTGATTACTATTACAAGGAGACCAAGGATATGCTTCTTGATGTGAAGATTCCTTCATTCATGGGATATGGTGATCCTTCACGTAACGCAGGAACCATGTTCACCCGTGGTTGGGAAGTGAAGGTAGGCTGGAGAGATAAGATCGGCGATTTCAGCTACTCTATTGGCGCTAACCTCTCTGACTCAAGGTCTATCATGGGTAACCTGAATGGTACCGTGTTCATGGGTGACCAGATCATCACTGAGGGTGAGGAGTATCATGCATGGTATGGTTACAAGTCATCAGGTATTTTCCAGACTGCTGAAGACGTGGCTAATGCTCCTACCCAGCTTATCGCCACCCTTGGTCCTGGTGATATCGGATACCTTGACCTTTCTGGTCCAAAGAATGAGGAGGGTGTCGCTGAGCCAGACGGACTCATCAACGCTACTTATGACAAGACCATACTTGGAAGCTCGCTTCCACACTACATCTTTGGTGGAAATATCAACCTCGGATGGAAGAACTGGAGCTTCGGCGTTCTCTTCAATGGCGTAGCAAAGCAGCTTAGCCGCGTGACTGGTTATATGGTTAGACCATTCTACAGCCAGTGGCTCGCAGCTCCTGCATGCTATCTTAACGCTGATGGTACAAGAAACTACTGGAGCGCGTATAACACTGCAGAGCAGAATGCCAAGGCTGAGTATCCTAAGCTCTGCTACACTTCTTCAGAGAAGAACAACTATGAGATGTCAGACTACTGGCTCATGGATGGCAGCTACTTCCGTATCAAGAACATCAATCTCGGATACACAGTACCTTCCAAGGCAGTGGCAAAGATGGGCCTCAAGGGACTTCGTCTTTACTTCAATGCTGACGATCCATTCTGCTTCGATCACTACCTTAAGGGCTGGGATCCAGAGCAGACTACGAACTCTTACATCGCCAGAACATTCACAATGGGTGTTGACATCAAATTCTAATCAGGTATGAAAAAGTTTAGATACATTATAGCCATCGTTACCGCACTCGTGCTCGGCTCTTCGTGTGCGAAGCTCGACCTGAATCCTCTTAGCCAGGCTTCAAGCGAGAACTGGTATTCAGATGCAGACGAGATCGTTATCTCGCTCAACGACCTCTACAGAACATATCTCTATGGTATGCATGTGGAGTATTGGACAGACCGTCGTACAGACGACTGGGCACAGAGAGACCAGGTATATGAATTCTGCAATGGTTCTGTGACAAGTACCACCTCTACATTTATCACTTATTGGGAGAACAGCTACAAGGGTATCAGCCGTGCAAACCGTATCATCGAAGCCATCGACACCAGGTATGCAGACGATCCATCAATGCTTCCATTCAAGGCTGAAGCAGCATTCTTCAGGGCGTTCCTTTATGGCCGTATGATGCTTCTTTGGGGTGATGTTCCTTTCTATGTAGGCACACTCGATCTCGATGAGGCATTCAAGATGGGCCGTACATCTACAAGTGTTATCAAGGAGCAGGTAATGAAGGACTTCCAGTTCGCTATCGATAACCTTCCTGTCGATAATCACGTAAAGGGCATCTGGAGAGTGAACAAGAACGTAGCCCTTGGTATCGCAGCTCGTTTCTGTCTCAATGTAAAGGATTGGGAGAAGGCAGCTGACTATGCAAAGCAGGTCATTGATTCTGGCGCTTATTCTCTGTACTATTCGTCTACAGACCCTGCAGACAGCTATGGTGAGCTCTTCCGTGACAAGACCATGAACACTGAGATCCTTTGGTCTATCCCTTATTCATACGCTCTCGAGACTTCACAGTCAATCAAGAGCTGGGTTCTCAGAACTGCTGGTGGAAATAACACCGCTCAGCCTTCATGGGATCTTCTTGCAGCTTATGAGTGTACCGATGGTAAGCCTATCGATGAGTCACCACTTTTCGATTGCCACGATCCATACAAGAACCGTGACCCACGCTGCTGCATGACCTTCGTTGCTCCTGGAACCACCATCTATGGTGTAGAGTTCAATCCAGAGCCATCTTTCACCACCACTCTCAAGGATGGTGAGATGGTCAAGAACAAGGACAACAAGACTCAGGATCAGTACGCAGCGTATAACAGCACATGTTTGCGCAAGGGCGCTCAGCCTGAGTGGAGAGATCCTATCTACAGCGAGAACCCTTGGATCATGCTCAGATATGCTGATGTCCTCCTTATGTACGCTGAGGCCAAGTGTGAGATGAACAGCATCGATGGTAGCGTCCTCAATGCAATCAATGACATCCGTGCACGTGCTTATGGCGTGAAGAGAGGTGATACTGACAAGTATCCTGAGATCACCGAGACCGACCAGACAAAGCTTCGCCGTCTCATCCGCAAGGAGCGTCGTGTAGAACTTGCATGGGAGGGACGTCGCTTCTTCGACCTTCGTAGATGGGGCTGGCTTGAAAAGGTATACAGCATCCACTACTATGGTCACCTCAATGCTACTCAGATCAAGAAGTACTATGCAGATGGTAACTGGTACTGGCCAGAGACTCCAGACATCGATGAAGATGGTTTCGCAGACTTCACCCAGATGTTTGACAAGGGCCTCATCCAGCGTTACGGCCTTCATGTATATGATCCTAAGGTAGAGCTTTTCCCTATCCCTAATGAAGATATCATCATTAATGATAATCTTGTTCAGAACCCTGGTTATTAGTATATTTGGAAAATTATGAGTGTAGATGAATTATTGCTCCGCAGTAGATTCACGCCGCTGAAGAACATACTGTCCTACGATGTGTTCAACACAGGTCTTAATGGATGGATGACTTTGATGCCAAATTTTACGGAGTATCCAGATTTTGATGTACCGAAGACACTGGTCTGCAAAGACCAGTGGCCTCCGGTCATGCTGAGCTCAGCAACATATAGATATCCTGGCACACATGGCGCAATGTCAGGAACATATAGTCTTAAGCTTTCCACAAGGCCTATTGCTGCTCCATATACGGAGATTCCAGCTCCAGGGTGTCTAGGACATGCTATCAAGAGGCTTTCGTTCTATCGCCCAGGCTGTAGATATCTTCAGATGGAGTGCTGGTTCTCATATACAGCAGAGCAGGATGCGATGGACCCTGATGATAGACCACAGCCAGGGCTTCATGAGAATTCAATCCGAGATTTCGGAATGGGTTTCGATGTCCAGGAAGGTGGCAAGAGATATCATGTAGGTATGCGTTACCTGAATGCAGTCGACGGAAAAATGGTACAGAGATGGCAGTATGAGAGCGCCACCCCTGGCACTGACAAGGACTGGGCCTTTGGTCTGGAAGGTGATTGGTGCAAGAGAGGTGTAGACCCATGGTGGTTCGGCAAAAGATATCCTGATGGAAGCCATGATGGTTTCCAGTGGCTCGAGGATGGTCATCAGAAGCTCTGTTATAACGAGACAGACTGCAAACTCAACTGGCAGTACATGCGCTTGAAGATCGATACTCAGAAGCGCGAGTATGTAGAGTGTCAGTGTCAGGACAGGATCTGGGACATGAGAGGAATTCCATGTGATACCGTAGATGCATACGGACGCATTGATAACCTTATCAATCCTTTGTTCTGGGTCGGCACAGACACAAACAGAAGAGTATTCCTTTATGTTGACTCAGTAGTTGTTTCTCAGGAATAAGATGAAGACATTCAACGACTCTCACCTTGAGGTGAAGAAATTTTTCTCAGGCCCATTTGAGACCCACCCTTATGAGGTGGGCTGGGCCGATGAGGCCATCTTCTTTGTAATGGTTGAGAAGGTGGAGGGAGATCCTGTCATGAAGGCTCATGTGCAGCTCTCTCAGGATGGTGTCCATTGGGCTGATGATGATACGCCAGAGGCAGTCATCACGGGTTTGGGACAGCATATTATAAAAGTAAATCCTAACTTTGGCAACTACATCCGTATCCGTGTGGACATTTCGGGTGGCCAAATGTTCCTGAACATACATATTGCATGCAAAGGTTAATTTCTATTATGATTGCGGTGGTTGCATTGGCAGCCCCCGCAATGTCATGTACAAACAAGGAGAACGTCATTCAAGGACCAGTCATTAACCAGGGTGGAGGAGACGATGATCCGTCGACTCAAACATCGGAAGTCAAGGTAGGACAAACACTTCCTGCCTGGCATGAGGGTGAGATGGACCTTCATTTCATCAACACCACTGCTGGTGAGTGTGTGTTTGTCATCTTCCCAGATGGCACCCAGATGCTTATTGATGCAGCTGGTTCACAGGTGGCTACAGGTGCTGTGGGCTCAACCAAGAACACAGAGATTCGCTCACGCTGGGATCCTACCCAGAGCGGTGAGAGATATGGCCAGTTCATTGCTGGCTATCTCAAGCACTGCATGGAATGGACTGGCAACGACAAGATTGACTATATCATGCTGACCCATTTCCACAATGACCACTTCGGCGGCGCAAATGGTCTTCCTAAGTCTTCCAAGTCATCTTCTTACACCTTGCAGAGTCTTCCAGAGATCATGGATACCTTCAAGGTGGGTAAGCTCGTCGATCGTGGATATCCAGACTACAACTATCCATTCGACATGGCTACCATGGCCGACAATGCTTCAAACTGTGCGAATTATATCGCAGCAGTCAAGTGGCACGTGGCTAACTCTGGCATGAAGGCTGAGATATTCAAGGCTGGAGCCAATGACCAGTTCCCACTGCTCTACAAGGCAAATGACTATCAGAATGTCAGGGTACAGAACATCGCAGTGAACGGTGAGGTGTGGACTGGTACCGGTACCTCTACCACAAAGACATTCCCATCGCTTTCTCAGATATCGTATGCGAATTCGAAGAATATCTTGAGTTCAGATAACTGCCCAGAGGAGAACCACTGCAGTGCCATGGTAAGAATCTCTTATGGAGACTTCGATTTCTTCGAGGGCGGTGATGCGCAGTATGATGGCATCTCCAACTACTCGTGGAAGGATATTGAGACTCCAGTGGCCAAGGCTTGCGGAAAGGTTGAGGTCATGAAGGCTGACCACCATGGAACCCAGAATACCAATGGATTCGGCTATAAGGATAAGGCGTGGGCAATGAGATATTTCCAGCCTCAGGTCTGGGTGGTATGCTCATGGACTGACGAGCATCCTCGTAAAGCTACATTCGAGGGCGTGACTGATCTCGTGCCTGGCATGGATGCTTACATCACAAATTCAGGTACTACCCAGAAGGCATATACTGGCTACAGCCAGAGATTCAAGGCTGGCAATGGTCACGTGGTTGTGAGAGTCGCAAAGGGTGGCAAGACATATCATGTCTACACTCTAAGTGATTCAGATAAGAAATACACCGTCAAGTACGCGAGCGGTGAATATAAGTCTAGATAAAATATAGTTGCTTATGGCTGTGACTATCAAGGACGTGGCACGCGAGGCCAAGGTGTCTGTCGGACTGGTTTCGATGGTCATCAATGGTAGGGAAGGAGTCAGCAAGGAGACATGTGAGCGTGTGCTCGCTGTTATCAAGCGCTTGGGATTCAAACCAAACAAAGCGGCGGCTAGTCTGAGGAGTGGACGAAAGAAGATCATCGGAGTGATTACTCCTGACCTTTCCAACCACTATTTCTCGGAGATCTCGAGACATATTGAGAATATCGCTTATGAAGCAGGTTATACCGTCCTGTTTGGTTCCTCTGATGACAATGTCAAGAAACTGAATGAAATGGTAGACACGTTCATCGCAAATGGCGTGGGAGGACTTCTGATCACTCCATGCGATGGTGCTGACCAGGCTGTGATGAAGGCGTATTCTCTGGGCTTGCCCGTGGTGCTCCTGAACCGTGACCTCCCACATATCAGGCATGTGGGTAGGGTCCTTCTGGACAATTCCAAAGGTGTCCAGATGGCGATCGACCACCTCATTGACGGAGGCAGAACACGAGTCGAGATGATTTCGAATGCCATCGTCAACTCTACATTGAACTGTAGAGAGCATGTCTACATGTCCTTGATGAAATCATACGGCCTTGAGCAGGTAGCTCATATCAACTACGTTACAGAGGACGCTTCTGTTCAGGAACTTATGCCACTTTTGGACCAGATGGTGCAAAGAGGCGTAAACGCACTTCTCATTCCTCGTGGACATCTTGCACTCAGTGTCTATAAGGCCATCCAAGGATGCGCCCTTAAAATTCCGGAGGATATAGCTCTGATAGGATTTGATGGTGGGGAAGCATACACGATTACAAATCCTGAGATCAGCCAGATATGTCAGAGCACCTATGATACAGCATCGTACTCATTCTCTATGCTTTGCGAGATGATGGATGGCTCAGAAGGCAGTGATGTGCTACTTGAACCGACACTTAAAGTGGGCGGTTCTACTGCTCCTGCATCTTCAGAGGGTAGATGCCGTGAAATACTTATTCCAGGAACATTGTTCTATAAGCAGGGAGGATGGGTCATTGACCAGCAGTTCCTTGACACATGTGGATCAAGTGTCATGCTCGCTCATGGACTAGGAACTCCAGTGGATGATGCATCCACGAATTTCGCTGTGTCTGAATCAGGCACCTATATGCTCTGGGTCAGAACGAGGAACTGGATTGCTCCATGGTCTGACCAAGCGGCTGGCCTTTTCTCAGTAGAGATAGACGGCAAGCCATTGGAGACCGTATTCGGAAATGGAAGCTCTGAGTGGCGCTGGGTTAAAGGTGGCAAGGTCATGCTGTCTTCTGGCCAGCACAGGATATCTGTACATGACTTGACTGGATTTGATGCGAGATTCGACAGTATCTATCTTTCACGTGAAGAGGATGGCCACTTCAAGGAACCTCTCGACGACATGCATTACATGCGCGAGCAATTCCTTGGAATCAGCGATGTCCCAGAAGATAGAGGGCATTTTGACTTCGTCGTTGTAGGTGGTGGCGTAGCTGGAATGTGCGCTGCAATCGCTGCAGCTCGAACAGGGCTTCATGTGGCGCTTGTCCATGATAGAGACGTACTTGGTGGAAACAACTCTTCTGAGGTGCGTGTAGGACTGGGAGGTCGTTTGAACATAGGAAAATATCCGTCACTTGGTTATCTTCTCAATGAGTTCGGTCCTTCATCCAAGGGAAATGCCCGTCCAGCAGATATCTATGAAGACGAGAAGAAGATAAAGGCTATCCTTGATGAAAAAAATATCACTCTTCTTCTTGGCTATCGTGTCACTTCTGTGACAAAGTCTGGACAACATATTACGTCCATAATGGCCACGGATGTGAGACGCTATACCTGTATTCAGATCAGGGGAGTCTTGTTTGCTGACTGTACGGGTGACGCTACCCTGGGCGTTCTGGCAGGAGCCGACTGGCACATGGGCCGTGAGGCACGCAGCGCCTACGGTGAGCCATCCGCTCCTGAGAAGGAGGATGGCATCACGCTCGGTGCGTCCATGCAGTGGTATAGCGAAGACGGTGAGCAGGCAGTGTCTTTCCCAGACATCGATTGGGGCCTTGCCCTGGATGAAACCACTGCGCAGAAGGTTCGTAGGGGGCAGTGGTACTGGGAGGTCGGCATGCAGGACGATCAGATCGAAGACGCCGAGAAGATTCGTGACTATGGAATGTATGTGGCATATTCGAACTGGAATTTCTTGAAGAACCACGCATCATATAAGGACGAATATGAAAAGTCCTCTTTGAAGTGGCTCAGTTATGTGATCGGAAAGCGAGAGTCCAGAAGGCTCATGGGTGATGTGGTACTTACAGAGAACGATCTATTGGAGTTCAAGCAGTATTCCGATGGGTGCGTAAGCACTTCATGGTATATCGATAATCACGAGCCAGATCCTGAGAATGCAGCTAAGTTCAAGGATCCTTGGCTGAGTCGTGGATGTCTGAGACCATTGGACTTTTACCCATTGCCATTCAGATGCCTGTATAGCCGAAACGTGGAGAATCTCTTCATGGCTGGACGAGATATCAGCGTCAGCCACATTGCACTGGGCACCACCAGGGTGATGCGAACATGTGCCATGATGGGTGAGGTGATAGGACTTGCTGCGAGGGTTTGCTATGAGCATTCAGTTATGCCACGTGCCATTTATGAAAGATACTGGGAGGAGCTTGATTCTCTCATGAAGAGAGGTGCAGGACGCACGGATGTGCCTTACATGCAGATATATACACTGGTAGATACTACCGGTGCGAGAAATGAAGATTGTTAGAAATGAAAAAGTATGATGTGATAGTAGCAGGTGCAGGACCTGCTGGTATCTGCGCCGCCATGGCAGCAGCCCGCATGGGCTCAAAGGTGGCACTCGTAGAAAGATACGGCGTGGTGGGAGGCAATCTCACAGCCGGTTTCGTGGGACCTATCCTCGGTATGGTGGGCAAAGGTACCATGAGAGATGAGTTGGTGGAGCTTCTTGGAGTTCCTGGCAACGATATGATAGGTGAGACAGGTATGGCTCACGACGTGGAGCACGCAAAGCTCGCACTCGCTAGATTTGTGGATAATCCTTTGATTGACGTTTATTTACAGAGCATGGTAGCTGACGTCATCAAGGATGGCAATTTGGTTAAGGGGCTGGTGCTTGCGACCAATGAGGGTCCGATCCGCCTCGAGGCTCCTGTCACTATCGATGCTACAGGAGACGGCGTGGTGTCGTTCCTTGCCGGAGCGCACATCGAGAAAGGTAGGGAAGATGGCCTCATGCAGCCTGTGACCCTTGAATTCCGCGTGGATGGCCTCGATGAGCAGAAGGCCATCATCTGCATAGGTGATGTGGACAATGTAGAGCTCTTTGGCATGCGCTTCCTTGACTGGTGCAAGAAGCAGGCTGATGAAGGCAAAATCCCGCAGAAGATAGCCGCCGTAAGGCTTCATCCTACAGTGAATGCTGGTTCGCGTCAGGTGAATACCACCCAGGTCAATGGTGTAGATATCACACGCGTTGACCAGATTTTCAAGGCTGACCTTGAGCTGCGTGAGCAGATGGAGATTCTGGTGAAGTTCCTGCGTGAAAATGTACCAGGATATGAGAATTGCCACTGTGTCGCCAGCGGAACTACCACTGGCGTACGCGAAAGCCGTCGCGTAATGGGCGACTATGTCATCACTGCTGAGGAACTCGCGGATGGTTGCCGCTTCCCGGATGTAGTTGTGCACAAGGCGGAGTTCATCGTAGATATCCATAACCCAGCCGGTGCAGGTCAGGCAGAGGCGAAGATCCAGTATTGCAAGCCTTATGACTTGCCATACAGATGCTTCCTCCCTGAGGGCCTCGAGGGCCTTCTCGTGGCTGGACGATGCATCTCCGGCACTCACAGGGCACATGCGTCATATCGCGTTATGTCTATTTGTATGGCAATGGGCGAGGCCATTGGTATGGCTGCATCATTGGCATCATCCAAGGGATGCACACCTCGTCAGCTTGATGTGAAGGAACTACAGTCAGCGATGACTGCAAAGGGTATTGAACTATTTGACTGATAAATCAATGAGAAAACTGGCTTTATCTCTGTTGGGCTGTTTGGCGGCCTTATCTGTATCCGCGCAGCGTCTTACGCTGGAAGAGGTGCAGGCTGACAAGTATGCTGCGACGGGAAACTACCTTATCCGCAGCGTTCAGAGCTGGCCTTCAGCGACACCAGCCCCCAAGGGCTACAAACCTTTCTATCTGAGCACATACATTCGTCATGGCGCACGACTTTTCAGCCAGGATTCCATGTATTCTGATGCGCTGAAGGTACTCAGGATGGCCCGCGAGCAGTCAATGCTCACAGCGGCAGGGGAGGACTTTCTCTCGCGTTATGAGTCTCTCTATCCTCTGGTAGAAGGACGTGGATATGACCTTACGCAGATCGGCGCGGACCAGCATCGTGAGCTGGCCGCTGAGCTGTATCGTCGATATCCTTCCATCTTCAAGGGAGCACGTCACATCGATGCGCGCTCGACTACATTGACAAGGACCATCATCTCCCTTGCCGCCGAGTGCGAGACCCTGAAGGGACTGAACCCGAAGCTGGATATAGACATGAGCGCATCAAATGTGGATATGGGTGCGCTGAACCCTACCAGCAGTTTCAATCCCAAGGCAGAGGTGCGTGACTACAGCACCTCGCTGGAGGCAACCAATGCGCCATGGCAGCCTGACTACAGGAAGCTGTGGGAGGAGAATGCCGATCCCGATGTGTTCTTCGGCAGGCTCTTCAAGGACTGGACCTTTGTCACCAAGGTCTATCCCGATGCCATCACAGCGCAGAAGATGTTCTACTACCTCATCTCGAACACTCAGTCATTCTCGAGCGAGGTGTCCTTCATGGATTTCGTGACCCCTGAGGAGATGCTGGCCATGTGGGAGTGCGAGAATTTCAGGTTCTACTGCATCTGCGGAAAGAATGAATACTTCAAGGGAAGGAACTGGAGCCTTTCGGAGGCATTGCTCCGAGACATAATCAAGTATGCGGAAGCGGACATCCAGGACCCACAGATGGCAGCCAGGCTGCGTCTGGGGCATGATTTCAAGGTGTCGTCGCTCCTCACAGTCCTCGATGTGGAGGGCTTCAACCAGACAGCTGCAGATCCTCGCGATGTGAAGAATGTCTACAATTATTCTTGTGTCCCAATGGCCACGGCCATTGAGTTCGTCTTCTACAAGAACAGGAAAGGAAATGTGCTTGTGAGGGTGGCACATGACGGAAAGGACCTCACCCTGCCTATTGAGGGGGCTGAGGGGCCATATTATGAATGGATAGTTTTCAAGGAGTACTGCATGAGCAGGATTGCTCTGTGCAATGACATCCTGTATAAGACAAAATCACCGATAATAAATGAAAAGTACTGATTCAATCATGCTTCTTGCCACCAGGTTCGATGACCTCGGTGACTGGACACTGGAGCAGCAGTTTGTGCTCCAGATGGGCTCTAGCTATCTTCTCGCCCATGGCATTGGAAAGCCTCTCGAGAAGGATGCCCATACTAGTTTTAATGTGCAGGAAGACGGCGAATACACACTTTGGGTGCGTACAAAGAACTGGACTGCATTCTGGTCAGAAGGCAAGACTCCAGGCATTTTCCAGGTGAAAGTGGATGGCGTGGCAGATGCTGCGGAGTTCGGCGTAGGAAAGGACGAGGACAAGTCTGATGTCAGCCTCCAGGCTCGAGCAGCCCGTGCGCAGTGGTATTGGCAGAAGGGTGGCACTTATACATTGGCCAAGGGAAAGCATGAAGTCGCACTCCACGACCTCATGGGTCTCGATGGTAGATGTGATGCTATCATATTCACAAAGTCCAGCGAAGTGCCTGGAGACTCAGTTGAGGAATACAAGACCATCCGCGAGTCCATCATGGGCGTGGAGCCTGTAGAGGACAAGGGATACTATGACTTCGTGATCGTGGGTGCAGGTATGTCAGGCCTCTGCGCAGCCATTGCGGCTGCTCGCTTCGGCGCTAAGGTCGCCCTCATTCAGGATAGATACATCCTCGGTGGCAACAACTCATCTGAGGTGCGTGTAGGACTTGGCGGACAGATCAACATGGCACCTTACCCTTCACTTGGTTATATACTCAATGAGATAGGCCCTGACCGTATCGGAAATGCTCGTGGAGCACATCACTACCAGGATTGGAAGAAGATGGATGTCATCCTCGCAGAGAAGAACATCACTCTTTTCACCGGTTATACCGTTGATTCTGTGGAGATGGACGCAAACAAGATCAAGAGCGTGACTGCGGTCGAGGCGACCAAGCAGACCAAGATAAAGATCTCCGGTTATACCTTCTCTGACTGTACAGGTGATGCACATCTCGCAGTCATGGCTGGTGCTGAGACCATGATGGGTCGTGAGGCCAGAAGCGAGTATGGCGAGAGCCTTGCTCCTGAGAAGGCCGATGGATACACCATGGGAGTCTCTATCGAGTGGTACTGTGAGGACTGGAACTTCCCTTGTACCTTCCCAGATTCGTTTGACTGGGGTCTGAAGCTTGACGAGACCACCGTGGAGCCTGTACACAGAGCGAACTGGTACTGGGAGGTCGGCATGAACGACGACCAGGTTGCAGATGCGGAGAAGATCCGTGACTACGGCATGTATGTGGCTTATTCCACCTTCTCTTACTGCAAGAACAGACTTGCGAAAAAGGAGGATTGGGAGTGCACACACCTTACATGGGTGTCACATGTCTCTGGAAAGAGAGAGAGCCGTCGTATCGTTGGCGACCTCGTGCTTCGTGAGCAGGATCTTGTAAGACCTATCCCATATGAGGACGGAACATGTACTACTACATGGCGTATCGACCAGCATTATCCAGATCCTAGGAATGCAGACAAGTACCCTGGAGCAGAGTGGATGTCTATCGGAGTCCTCACTCCTATTGATCCTTATGCATTGCCTTACAGATGTTTCTACTCGAAAGACGTGGCAAATATGTTCATGGCGGGCCGTGACATCAGCGTCACCCACATCGCTCTCGGTTCAGTGAGAGTCATGCGTACTTGCGCCATGATGGGTGAGGTAGTCGGAATGGCGGCATCCATCTGTGCGAAGAAGGAACTTCTCCCTCGTGACATCTACAAGACCAATTTCCAGGATCTCGTGGAACTCATGAAGAAGGGCGCAGGCCGTACAGACGTACCTTACACTCAGTTCTACCACCAGGTGGACCGTACAGGACACCAGGCAGAAGACAGATAATTGACCAAAGACACTAACACATAGAAGATGACACTGATTGACTGGCTCATTGTAGCCTTTTTCCTAGGAGCGCTCGTGACCATTGGTTACCTGTTCTCCCACAAGAACAAGAATATTGAGGACTATTTCGTGGCAGGACGTTCCATGCCGGGCTGGCTCGTAGCAATCGCTGCGACTGGAACTACCATCAGTGCGGGCACATTCGTGGGCTCGCCTGAGCTTGGCTTCAACACGAACCTCACCTACATAATGAACCTCATCGGTGCCATCTTTGGAGGGTGTCTGGTGGCAGCATTGATATTGCCTAAGCTCTACAATGCGAAAACCATCACCATCTACGGCTATATCGGAGAGCGCTTCGGCGAGAAGTCGAAGAGAGCGAACAGCGTCATGTTCCTTCTGGGACAGCTGTTTACATCAGGTTCGCGTCTTTTCATCGCTGCCATAGCGATCTCCGTGATAGTGTTTGGAGATATCCGTTTCCAGTTCCTCATGTGGAGCATCATCATCCTGGGTGTCATCTCGACTTTCTACACCATGATGGGCGGCATCAAGGGACTTCTGTACATCGATACCTTCCAAACCCTGCTCATGATATTCACGGGCGTAGTCGCATTTGTGCTCGTGGCTTGTGACCTTGATGGACTGTCATTCAGGGAGGTGTGGGATACTCTCACTTCAGGAGGAATGGTCAAGTCACCAGCCGCTGCGGGAATGGCGCCTGGAGTCGCTGCCGATGGCACATTGACTGGATGGGTTCCTGGCAACAAACTGAAGATGTTTGATCCAAGCATTGACTTCACCAAGCCATATACCATACTTGGAGGTATGATAGGTGTGGCATTTTTCAAGGTGTGCCAATACACTACAGATCAGGAGTTTGTACAGCGTCAGCTCGCCTGCAAGGATGTGAAGAAGGCAGGCCGTTCGCTTGTGGCGTCACAGCTCATCAGCCTTCCGGTAGTGCTCGTGTTCCTCGGAATCGGACTGCTTCTCTATGTGAAGTATATCCATGACCCTCAGGCGTCGTTTGAGAGTGGTACAAGCTTCTTTACTGATGCTCGTGATGTGTTCCCTCAGTATATCAAGAACCATATTCCTATGGGAGTGAGAGGGCTGATGATCACAGGCCTTCTGGCTGCTGCGCTCTCAAGCTTCAACTCTGCCATCAATTCCATGGCTTCAAGCTTTGTGTCAGACCTCTATCTGCCTATAAGAAGTGAACTTGGCAAGGAGATCAAGTCAGACAAGGAGCAGATCTCCTCATCACGCTGGATGGTGGCACTTATGGGTGTGCTTCTCACTGGTTTTGCTATCGTCACCTGCGTCATGCAGCAGAGTTCCGGACTTAACCTCGTGGATTTCGCGACAGGCGTCATGTGCTTCGCATATGCGGGTATGATCGGCGTATTCCTTACTGCTATCTTCACCAAGCGTGGCAATGCGCGAAGCGTCATCGCTGCCCTCGTGGTCGGCATGGCCATCATCATCCCTCTGATGTTCCAGAAGGAGTTCTTCGGCCAGACCTATATCGCATGGACATGGTGGTGCCCTATCGGAGGCCTAATCTCGACACTCGTATGTATGCTTGGAAAACCATCTACTAAATAAAAGAATATGAAAAGAACTTTTATAACCATACTTTTCTCGCTGGCAGCAGTGATTGCACTTTCTGCTCAGCCAAATGTCAAGGGACGTGTCCTCGCTGATGGAAAGCCCCTCGCTGGGGTTCTTGTAACTGACGGCGTAAATTTTACATCTACAGATGCTTCCGGACGATATGCCATGGAGAGCAAAAAGGAAGTGGGCATGGTCTACATCACCACACCTTCCGGCTATGTGGCTGAGTCCATCGATGGCATGCGCCCAGGCTTCTGGCAGTACATGAACCTCCCCGTAGAGCAGGAGGAGATTCATGACTTCAGACTGAAGAGCGAGAATCAGAACTACTACACAGTGCTCTTCGCAGCTGACCTTCATCTGTCCAATGATCCTGAGCGCGATGACCTGGAGCTCTTCAAGCAGAATACCATGCCTTTTGCACTTCGAGAGTATGAGGCAGCCAAGGCCAATGGTCCAGTCTACACCATGAACCTTGGAGACTTCACACACGACATCTACTGGTACGACTTCGAGTTCAATGAGGCGGACGGACTTAGACTCATCCAGGACCTTGGTTATCCTACTTCCATCTACTCAGTGATGGGAAATCATGACCATGATGGTGCCATCATAGGTGAGGATGTGGACAAGCGCGCCGCGTGGATCCAGCATAATTGCTGGGGCCCAAGCGCTTACTCCGTAAACATTGGCCCAGACCACTGGGTGTTCCTTGATGATATAGTGTATGTCAATGTTCCCGGAAAGGGCAAGAAAGGAAAGAACATCAAGGGAGATAGAAGCTACGAGCAGCGCCTTACCCAGGAGCAGATCGAGTGGCTCGAGAAGGACCTTTCATACGTCTCTGACGATACTCCTGTGTATGTCTGTGTGCATTGTCCTTTCTTCAAGTTCAATGGTCGCGAACACAGTACCCTCGTTCCCGGTGACCAGCTCGCTGTCCTTGATAAGATGGCAGCAAGATTCACTCATCCTTTCATGGTTTACGCAGGACACATCCATAAGTTTGACTTTTGCGACCATCCTTCATATCCACATCTTGTACAGCGTGCTTACCCTGCTACATCTGGTATCATGTGGGGCACGAAGAAGGGCTGGCCGCTCATCAGTGGAGATGGCTCTGACGCTGGTATGTGTGTGGGTGTGTATGAGGCAGGAAAGGCTCCGTCATACACTTTCAAGACATACGAGTTCGGCGAGGAGTATTTTCGCGTATATGATATGAATGAGGTCGGAAAGTACTATGCTTCAGACCCTGAGCTGAAGGCTATGCTTGCACAGTATCCTGCCAGAAAGAACTATGCCAAGAAAGAATACCATAACAAGGTGTTCGTCAATTACTGGGCATGGGAGCCTGGTGATGTAGTGGAGATGTTTGAGAATGGAAAACCTCTCAAGGTGGAGATGAAGCGTTCGGAAGATCCGCTACATGCCATGTCGTATGACCTTCCACGCATGAAAAACCACCCTAGGCCGAAGTCTGCCGCTGACCATATGTACGAGGCTAAGACCCGCTCTGCGAAGTCTCCAGTGACGGTACGCATAAGCGATCGCGATGGAAATGTACGTTACGAGAAGACCATCGTGCGCCCTCAGCAGTTCAACCCATCAACACTTTAAATCATGACCAAGAATCTTTGGATGCTTGCCGCAGGAGCTGTGGCGGCATTGCCTCTAGCACAGGATGCAAATGCGCACCAGAAGTCGCGCCGTCAGGACAAGCGCCCGAATGTGATTTTCATCCTTATGGATGACGCTGGCTACGGAGACTTCAGTTGTTACGGCCAGACGCGCACAGAGACCCCAAACATCGACGCGCTCGCGGCCAATGGTATCCGTTTCACCGACATGTACACCGCATGTGCATTGTCATCACCATCACGCTGCTGCTTGCTCACAGGTCAGCACATGGGACATTCTCAGATTCGCGATAACAAAGAGTACGTGGATGGCAAGGAGAACCCATTGGTATGGGATTACCGCGCAGTGGACATGGACCCAGGTCTGGAGGGACAAGGCAGCATGAGGCCAGGCACACCTACGCTTGGCACCATGATGAAGTCGGCAGGCTACACTACCGCCATGATAGGCAAGTGGGGCCTGGGCGGCCCGCTCACCGAGAGCACCCCATGGAACATGGGTTTTGACTACTACTATGGCTGCATCTGCCAGCGAGTGGCGCATAACCATTATCCTCTCTATTACTGGGAGAATGATAAGAAAGTGTATGTAAATCAGGACGTTCCAGTCCCTGGTACTGGTCTTGATCCAGGTGCAGACCCATACGACGAGGCAAGCTATGAGAAGTTCTCAAAGGGTAAGGCTTATGGCCCAGACCTCATGATGGAGAGTATCAAGGGCTTCGTGAATGAAAATTCCGACAAGCCATTCTTCCTTATGTGGACGACACCATTGCCACACTCACCTCTCATGGCGCCGAAGGAGTGGGTGGATTACTATGTGAAGAAATATGGCGACGAGGAGCCACTCATGGGCGAATTCCACCAGAATCAGTGGCCTCACAACTACTTCCCATGTCGCTATCCGCACGCCACCTATTCGGCGATGATAGCGTACTTCGACTATCAGGTCGGACAGCTTGTGGAGCAGCTCAAGGAACTCGGCATCTATGAGAATACCCTCATCATCTTCACTTCTGACAATGGCCCAGCGAACAATGCGTCTTCGCCTACAGTGTGGATGGACAGTGCGAACCCATTCCGCTGCGGCAAGGGTTGGGGAAAGGCTACGGTTCAGGAAGGTGGTCTGCGCATGCCTTTCATCGCCTCTTGGCCAAAGAAGATGAAGAAGGGCGGCATCGTCAGCGATCATATGGGTATCTTCGCTGACGTGATGCCTACTCTTGCCGAAATCGTGGGTGTGGATGCTCCTGCCAATGATGGAGTTTCTCTTTATCCACTCCTTTCCGGAAAGCCTCAGAAGCAGGGCGAGCACGAGTTCCTCTACTGGGAGTTCCCTGCATCCAAAGGTCTTGTCGCAGTACGTATGGGCCATTGGAAGGGCATCGTCCGCGACATCAAGAAAGGAAATTCGAAGATGGAACTATATGATATCTCTGTGCCATCCAAGACTGTGGAGAACAGGGACAATGATGTGGCAGATCAGCATCCTGAAATAGTGGCTCAGATGTGGGAAATCGTGAAGAGTTCACATCGCGACCCTGCTGATTCATTCTATCAGTTAGATATTATTTATCCTTCGAAATAATTTGTTATCTTTGCAAGATAAAAGGTGAAATTTTGTTTTACAAATAACTAGTTATGATCTACACAAAAGAAGTTCAGAACATGTGCTGCGTCGCTAAGGGCGCCAAGCACGAGAATGCTCCTATTCCTGAGGAAGGAAAGTGGGTGCATGCTAAGGAAATCAAGGACATCTCTGGTCTTACCCACGGTATTGGCTGGTGTGCTCCTCAGCAGGGTTGCTGCAAGCTTACCCTCAATGTTAAGGACGGTATCATCGAGGAGGCTCTCGTAGAGACCCTCGGTTGCTCAGGTATGACCCACTCAGCTGCTATGGCATCTGAGATCCTCCCTGGCAAGACCCTCCTTGAGGCTCTTAACCAGGACCTCGTTTGCGACGCAATTAACACCGCTATGCGCGAGCTCTTCCTTCAGATCGTTTACGGTCGTACTCAGTCTGCTTTCTCTGAGGGCGGTCTTCCAGTAGGTGCTTCACTTGAGGACCTCGGAAAGAACCTCCGCAGCCAGGTTGGTACCATGTTCGGAACACGCGCTAAGGGTTCACGTTACCTCGAGATGACTGAGGGCTACTGCACACAGATGGCTCTCGATGCAAACGATGAGGTTATCGGTTATGAGTTCGTAAACCTTGGTAAGCTCATGGATGCTCTCAAGGCTGGTGCTACCGGTCCAGAGGCTATCGAGAAGGCTAAGGGTACCTATGGCCGTTTCAAGGATGCAGTTAAGTATATTGACCCACGTAAAGCATAAGCACTATGGCACTTTTCGAAAGTTACGAGCGTCGTATTGACCAGGTCAATGCAGCTCTTGCAAAGTATGGAATCAACAGCATCGAAGAGGCTAAGGCTATCTGCGATGAGAAGGGTATCGACCCATATCAGATGTGCGAGGACACCCAGAAGATCTGCTTTGAGAATGCAAAGTGGGCTTATGTGGTAGGTGCAGCCATCGCTATCAAGAAGGGTTGCAAGAACGCTGCTGACGCTGCCGAGGCTATCGGTGAGGGTCTCCAGGCATTCTGTATCCCTGGATCAGTAGCTGACGACCGTAAGGTAGGTCTCGGCCACGGAAACCTCGCAGCTCGTCTTCTCCGTGAGGAGACCGAGTGCTTCGCTTTCCTCGCAGGTCACGAGTCTTATGCAGCAGCTGAAGGCGCCATCAAGATCGCTGAGATGGCAAACAAGGTACGTCAGAAGCCACTCCGCGTCATCCTTAACGGTCTCGGTAAGGACGCTGCGAAGATCATCTCTCGTATCAATGGTTTCACATATGTTCAGACCCAGTTCGACTATTATACAGGCGACTACGAGATCGTAAGCGAGACCCGCTATTCAGAGGGTGTTCGTGGTGGTGTACGCTGCTACGGTGCTGACGATGTACGTGAGGGTGTGAAGATCATGTGGAAGGAGGGTGTAGATGTATCTATCACCGGTAACTCGACCAACCCTACCCGTTTCCAGCATCCAGTTGCTGGTACCTACAAGAAGGAGCGCGTGCTTGCTGGCAAGCCTTACTTCTCAGTAGCATCAGGTGGTGGTACCGGACGTACCCTTCATCCAGATAACATGGCTGCTGGTCCAGCTTCATACGGTATGACCGATACTCTCGGACGTATGCACTCTGACGCTCAGTTCGCAGGTTCATCTTCAGTTCCTGCACACGTTGAGATGATGGGCTTCCTCGGCATGGGTAACAACCCTATGGTAGGTTGCTCAGTGGCTGTCGCTGTTGCAGTAGCTCAGGCTATGACCAAGTAATTATTGCGATTACATATCATTCAGGCTCCCTTCGACGAAAGTCGTAGGGAGCCTTTTTTTACAGTACTAAATCAACTTACCTTCGAATTGGTGTTATATAAATGAAAATATGTTATATATTTGAAAAAAAATTATATGACAGTTCAGACGGCATTCAGATTCTCTCCTGAATTTATCGACAGACTCAAGAACAGGGCGAGGAGAGAACATAAATCAGTGAATCAGTATGTAGAGGAAGTCCTGACTAGGTCTCTTGATTCTGGTCATGATTCAGAGCTCGATGTCCTCTTCTCTGGCATTAGTGTCTCTGAGGATATTCCTGCTTTTATCCTGAATATGAGAACAGTCTCTGCCAGTGACATAGTCCTGGATGAAAGGTGCCATTACATCCTTGAGAAATGAAGATACTTCCGAAACTGTTTCTAGATACGAATGTCCTTCTGGATTTCTTGCTCCAGCGAGATGGATGGGAAGACGTAGCCAGACTGATAGATTTGGCATGTAGAGAGGAAATCAGATGCTATTGTAGCTATCTGAGCGTTGCTGACATTGCGTATATTGTCAGAAAGACTGCAGATGCCGAGGGTGTGAGGACAGTGGTGAGAGAACTCATGAGCTGGTGTGAAGTGATGAGCCCTTCATCTATGGATATCAGCATGGCGGTTAAAACTCCACACCCAGATTTTGAAGATTCGCTTCAGATCCTGTCTGCAGAGCAGAAAGACTGCGATGTCATTGTCACGAACAACCTGAAGCACTTTGTGGCTTATACCGATGTTCCCGTCATGAGATGCAGCACGCTGATAGATATGATGCGCCACTAGCGGGCGACGAAGGTCGCCTTGTCAGGGAAATCTGTTGATACATAGGTGCTCTTCTGGATGTTCACCTTCGTGCCGTGTACATTTATGTCTACAAAAGATAGCAATTTTATGTCTATATTTGCATTACTTGACAAATATTGATATGGATAGACGAGACTTTCTGAAGACTTCAGCATTGGGATTCATGTTCGCTAGCGCCGGTATAATGCCCGGCTGCAGGAGCGTGAAGACGAAGAATACATTTGACACCATCATCAAGGGCGGAAATGTCTTCGATGGCAGCGGCAAGGCCGGCATAATCGGAGACGTCGGCATTCGCGATGGAAAGATAGCGGCCATTGGCACAGACCTCGGAGTGTATGCGGATAGAATCATCGATGCGCAGGGGCTTGTGGTATCGCCCGGATTCATTGACATTCACACCCACACAGATACAAACCTCCTGGTCGCGCCGAAAGGGGATAGCCGCATCTATCAAGGCATTACCTCCGAGGTGGGCGGAAACTGTGGCGGCGCGCCTTTCGTGTACTCCGATGAGGCATGGGAGCACCGTAAGGATAGGGAAATCTATGGCCACAAGGCTTGGAGGGAAATAGATGGCTTTTATGAGGCTTTGGAGGCGCATAAGATAGGCATAAACTACTCCAGCCTCGTAGGACATGGCGACCTGCGCGATGCAGTTGTGGGCCCGTACAATGTCCCTGCGACCGAGGATGATCTCAGAAAGATGTGCGAGATCCTCGACCGTCAGCTCGAGATGGGAGCAGTGGGACTGTCCTTCGGACTTGAGTATGCCTCAGGCTGCTACTCAGACACGCAGGAGATGGTCGAGCTGTGCAAGGTCGTGGCGAAGCACAATGCTCTCTATTCCATCCACATGCGTAATGAGGATGATCACGTCCTGGAGGCTCTTGACGAGGCCATCGAAGTGGCGCGCCAGTCCGGCGCGCGCCTGGAGGTGAGCCACCTGAAGGCGCAGAATCCTGCGAATTTCGACAAGCTCCCTCAGTTGCTCGCGAAAATCGACGCCGCACGCTCCGAGGGCATTGACATAAGTTTCGATCGCTATCCATACACTGCGTTCTCTACGGGCTTCACTTCGTTCATTCCTATTGAACTTCGTGATGGAACAAACGCTGACATCATGAAGCGTCTCAATGATCCTCAGGCCTGTGAGAAGATGAAGCGCTACGCCTACAGTCGTCTCGAGCGCTTCGGAGGGGCTGACAAGGTCATCGTAGCTGGATGTAGTGACGCTGCAAACCAGGTCTATGCCGGAAAGAATCTCGCAGAGTGCTGTGCCATCTCGGGCATGGACGAGTGGGCGATGATAAGGTACCTTCTCATTTCAGAGAAGCTGAGTGTAAACCAGGCTACCTTCGCCATGAAGGAGGAGAATCTCCAGATGATCTATGCCCATCCACTTTCAATGCCAGCGTCAGATGGTAGCGTCTACTCTCCAGAAGGACCTCTGGGCAAGGAACTTCCGCATCCTAGGTCATACGGCACCTTCGCCCGCTTCTTTGAGAAGTTTGTGAGGGAAGATAAGATACTGGATATGGCCACCGCTGTGTATAAGTGCACTGGCCTTCCTGCATCACGTATCAAGCTCAAGGAGAGGGGATTGCTTCTTCCAGGCTATGCGGCTGATGTGACCATCTTCGATGCCGACAAGATCAAGGACATGGCTACCTATGCGAATCCACACATCTTCGCCGCCGGTATCCAGCATGTATTTGTAAACGGTGTGCATACCATCGTGGATGGCACACACACCGGTTCACTTGCAGGACAGATCCTGCGTGATTTCAATAGATAGACTACAGTGACTTTCTCGCCTCACGATCTGGATCGTTGAGGACATGGCAGTCATTGCTAAGTATCATGACAGCTCCTTCCTCTGTGGTGTATTCTGGCCACTCAGGGAGGAGTTTGTTGTTTGGATTTCCGGTCTTCATGAAGTTAAGAAGCGCCGTACTCATCTTGTCGCTGAGGACTCTTGGCTCCTTGCCGCCACCTGTATGGGTGACCATGCGGTCTGTGTTACGGAACCAGTAGCAGATGTCTGCGCAGTGGAATGCGCGCATACGGCCATTGAAGAGATTTGGCTCGTAGTCAAACCATGCCATGTATACAGGTGCATCCTGGAATTTCTTTGCGTCAGCTACAGACACTACCATGTCGCGTGATGCGTTTGCAAGATTGACAATCTCGATAGGCTTGGTCTTGCCTGGGAGAACATTGGCGTAAGCCTCATAAATCTCTGCGCACTTTTCTGCACTGCGCGGACCGCTGAAGAGGTTTCCTCTCTGAAGCATCTGGATCGCCTGCTCCTTGTCGATGGCCTCAAGTTCTGGGCTTGTCCTGCTCATGCCCCACTCTGCTGTGGTGGTGCAGAACATCATAGGGACGCTGTTTGACCATGCTTCCTTGTTCTGGTAGTAGATGTCCTTGGCGAAGTGCACACCGTCAGCCACTGGACCGAATGCGCCGCGTGCTGTTGTGTTTGGATATGTCTCCACGAACTTTGCAGCTGCCTTGGTGGCCAATGCATAATACTCTCTCCATGGCATCTGCTGGAGTTTGCTCATTTCTGATGGCTTGAGTCCAGCCTCCTTGACGATGAACTTTCCGAGCTCGCTGCTGAAGTTCTGGTCAAGAGCCTTGTTTGTGTTTCCACTGAGTGCCACGGCCTTGTGTACGAGGCCAGCATTGTCGCTCATCTCAACCATGTTGCATACCTTGGCGCCGCCGCCGCTCTGGCCCATGATGGTGATGTTTGCAGGATCTCCGCCGAAGTTTGCAATGTTGTCGTGAACCCACTGGAGAGCGGCGTGAATGTCGAGCATACCCACATTTCCAGACTCCTTGAACTTAGGATCAACAGCTGAGAAATCAGAGAAACCGATAGGACCGAGACGATGGTTGATACTTACAAATACGATGTTTCCTGAGCGTGCAAGGTTCTCTCCGTGATAGCCATCCTGCTCGATGCCATTGCCGTTTGTATATCCACCTCCGTGGAGCCATACGAGAACCGGGCGCTTCTGGCTGTCTGTATTTGGTGTCCAGACATTGAGCCTGAGGCAGTCTTCGCTGACATCGTAGTAGTTCCAGTGGTCTGCGAATGTGCTGTAGCTGTTTGTATACTTCCCTTCGGTCATCTGAGGTGCGGTGTCACCGTAGAAGACGGTAGGTAGTATGCCATCCCAACTCTCCGGTGCCTGTGGAGGCATGAAACGGTTCTCTCCTGATGTAGGAGCTCCGTATGGGATGCCTAGGTAAGTATAGATGCCGTGGAGGATGAATCCCTTCACTTTTCCATACTGGGTCTGAGCGATGGCGATGTCATCTCCGATGAGGAGCTGCTGCTCGTCCGGGTCATAGCCGAGATAGTCGGCTGCGGTCTGGCCCTGCTGTTTGCATGAAGTCAGCCCAATCAGGACTGAACATGCTGCCAATGTGGCAATACGTGTAATTTTCATGATATGATAAATTATTGAGTGATTGCCACAAATATACAATTAAAAAGAATAATCCAATGCTACTTGGCTTCCAGATATAGAACTCGGCTGGACCAGTCGGTCTTCTTCGAGTATTCTGGCTCGTTAGTGGCTGGGATTTCGAGGCCATTTTCCATAAGGAACTTGCCTGAGAAGCTCTTTCCCTCATAAGGAAGTGGCTTCAGGTCGATCCTGTTCAGCTCTTTGATGGTATACTGCTTTTCCGGGTCAAGTCCCGCCATCCTTACGCGTGGGAAGTGCTCGTCGTAGAAGTTCGCTATCTTCCACCAGTAGAATACCGCTTTTTGCTTGTCTGAGGCCACGTGCATCATTGAGGCGAATCCATGGTCATCGTAAGGCGATACGAGCCTGTAGATGTCTCCAAACTGGACTATTGGCCTGATCATCTTGTACTCGCTGATGGCGTTCCTGCAAAGAGCCTTTTCCTCTTCTGTCATGTTCTTTGGCTGGATCTCCATTCCTAGTCTTGCGCTCATCGCTACATCGATACGATACTTCAGTGACGTGGTGCGGAAGACGGTATGGTTCGGAGTCGCACTGATGTGCGCAGCCATGGCCATGGCAGGGAAGAAATATGAGGTGCCCCACTGCATGTAGATGCGCTGAAGGGCGTCTGTGTTGTCACTTACCCAGAACTCATCAAACCAAGGAAGTGCTCCCCAGTTTGCTCGTCCACCGCCGCTGGCGCAGCACTGGATGGTAAGGTCAGGATACTTCGCCCTGATGCGGTCGCAAGCATTGGCGAAGCCTCTCCAGTACTCGATGTGCAGGTGGCTCTGGTTCTTGAGATACTGGCTTCCGTGTGCGCTGAATGGCATATTCGCGTCCCACTTGATGTAGTCGATGTCTGGATTCTCGCCCATGATATCATCGACGATCTTCACTACATAGTCCTGCACTGCAGGATTTGACATGTCGAGTACGAGCTGGGTGCCTCCACGTCCAGTGACGATATCCCTGTTTGATGCCTTGATGACCCATTCAGGATGCTTCTCATAGAGCTCGCTGACTGAATTTGCCATCTCAGGCTCGATCCAGATGCCGAACTTTACTCCCTTCTCTGAGGCTGTCTTCACGAGCCAACCGATGCCGTGAGGGAGCTTGTTCTTATCCACAACCCAGTCGCCAAGCGATGAGTTGTCCACGAGGCGTGGGTATTTGTCACCGAACCATCCGTCATCCATCACGAAGAGTTCTCCACCCATCGATGCGATATCCTCCATCATCTGCGCCATGCCTGGCTCATTGATGTCGAAATAAACGCCTTCCCAGCTGTTGAGGAGGATCTTTCTTTCCTTGTCACCATGAGCGAGCTTGTACTTTCGGCCCCAATGGTGATAGTTACGGCTCACTCCGCTTAATCCCTGCTCTGAGTAGGTGAGGGCGAGCTCAGGGGTGACGAAGGTTTCCTTTGGCTCCAGGGTATATGCGGCATTGTCAGGGCAGATACCGGCAAGGAAATGATGGAAGTCCTCGTCGGTGGTGTGGAATGCGAGCTCGTAGTTTCCAGGCCAGCAGAGCGCAGCGCCTATCACTCTACCTGAGTTCTCCTGAGGCTTGCCGTCAAGAGAGATCATCACCTCGGCGTGCGAAGTGTGTGAGTTTCTGGTACCGTCAAGGTTCTTGATCACCTTGTATCCGCGGGTCAATGGTTCCGTGCATACCCTTCCCTCATTTGCCCAAGTTCCGTAAAGGTGAGACATATACACATCGTCCACTCTCACTGGAAGTACTCCAGAGAAGTATCTGGTGAGCACTACAGGCTTCTTCTCGCCGTTTGTTATCTCAGTCCAGGTGCCTATCATATCCTGCTCGTCGTATGTCTTGTAAATAGACTTCACGACGAAAGGGTAGTGGGTGTCCTTTGAAGTGATGGTGATGAGCTTTCCTCCTTCCCAGGTCTCCTGTTTTATGTCAGAGACCTGGAGCTGGAGAGTCATGTTTCCATCGGAGTGTGTCACTGCTAGAGCAGCTTCTTCTGTGTTTATCAGACCATACGCTGGATAGGCTCTTTGAGTCCTATACCCAGCGTCTTTCAGGCTAGCGATTTCCTGGTCGCTAAGCTTTGTGCCGTAATAAAGGATTCTGAGCTCATGGTCTTTCTCGGCCTCGAGAACCATGGTGGTGCTCTTTGTGCTGATTACTTCCTGGGCGTATAGACTCAATGCAGACAGAAATGCAGCTGCAAGTGTGAACACTCTCTTCATAATGTTATTTGATAGTTACTGTTACCTTATGATTACCCTTGGTGTATGGAATCTGCTTTCCATCAACGGCCACTCCGTCAACTACAAGTGATTCTGCTCCTGTACGCTTGATCTCTATGTCGTAGTTAGCCTCCCTGAAGGCTCTCTTCACGCTGAAACCCTTCCAGTCTGCTGGAATCACAGGGTCGATTACGAGACCATCATAGTCAGGCTTGATACCGAGTATGAACTGAGTGATGGCATACCAGTTCCATGCGGCAGTTCCTGTGAGCCAGCTATTCTTTCCCTCGCCTGGCTTGGCGGCATCCTTTCCTGCGACCATCTGGCAATAAACGTATGGCTCCACCCTGTGAAGCTTCTGGTCTTCGGTATATGCTGGGCAGATCTTTCTATAGTGCTCCCAAGCGTCTTCTGCGCGTCCTGATAATGCTTCGCCAATTATTACCCAAGGATTATTGTGGCAGAATATTCCCGCATTCTCCTTATAACCAGCAGGATAGGTAGAAATTTCTCCGTACTCAATGTAATAACGGGTGAATGCTGGGTTGTTCAGAACGATACCATGCTCGCAGTCAAGACGCTCCTTGACAGAGTCAAGCGCCTTTGCGACCATGCCTTCCTCTGCACCGATCTGGGCCATTGTGCACCATCCCTGAGACTCGATGAAGATCTTGCCTTCCTCGTTCTCATCGCTACCTATCTTGCGTCCGTAGTAGTCGTATGCTCGAAGATACCACTCTCCATCCCATCCGTCCTTCTTCACAGCCTCGACCATCTTGGCTACTTCTGCATCCACTCTCTGCGCCTCCTCAGTCATGCCGAGATGGCGGCAGAGTGCGGCGTAGTCGCTTCCGCATACTACGAACTGGCCTGCGATCATGAGCGACTCCGCCTTGGAGTCTACATTGTTGTTCTCAGTGGTCTGGAAGGACTCATTGGGGTCATTTGAGAAGCAGTTCAGGTTAAGGCAATCATTCCAGTCAGCACGGCCGATAAGTGGAAGGCCGTGAGGACCAAGGTTGTTCACAACATGGTCAAATGACACCTTGAGATGCTCGAGCAGAGATACCTCTGATCCTGGCTTATTGTCGAAAGGAACAGGCTCCTCGAGGATACTGAAGTCGCCTGTCTCCTTGAGGTACGCCACTGTACCGAAGATGAGCCAGAGTGGGTCATCGTTGAAGCCTCCACCGATACCATTGTTACCTCTCTTCGTGAGTGGCTGGTACTGATGGTAGCAGCCTCCGTCTGGGAACTGTGTCGATGCGATGTCAATGATTCTCTCGCGTGCGCGCTCAGGGATCTGGTGCACGAAGCCCACGAGGTCCTGGTTCGAGTCGCGGAAGCCCATTCCGCGGCCGATGCCGCTCTCGAAGAATGATGCGCTTCGCGACATGTTGAAGGTCACCATGCACTGGTACTGGTTCCAGATGTTTACCATCCTGTCCAGTCTCTCGTCGCCGGACTTCAGCTCGAAGCGGCAGAGAAGGTTGTCCCAGTACTTTGCGAGTTCAGCGAATGCTGCGTCGACCTTCTCGGCTGTGTCAAATTCGCCGATAAGCTCGTGTGCGCGCTGCTTGTTGATAGTGCCGTCAGCGGCGAACTTCTCCTCCTGAGGATTCTCCACGTAGCCGAGCATGAATACGAGGTCTTTTGACTCGCCAGGGGCGAGGGTGACCTCGATGCAATGCGAGGCGATAGGGGACCAGCCATGCGCTACGCTGCCGCTTGCCTTGCCTTCCACCACACACTGTGGTGCATCGAAACCATTGTAAAGACCGATGAAACTCTCTCTATCGGTGTCGTATCCTTCAATCTCTGTGTTTACGGTATAGAAGGCGTAATGGTTTCTGCGCTCCTTGTATTCTGTCTTGTGATAGAGTGTCGAACCTTCGATTTCTACCTCTCCAGTGGAGAAGTTTCTCTGGAAATTCTCCATGTCGGTCTCTGCGTTCCAGAGACACCACTCCTCGAAGGAGAATAATTTGAATGTCTTTGTCTCGCAGCCAGTGTTTGTTAGAGTCATTTTCTGAATCTCACACCACTCGTGAAGTGGTACGAAGAAGAGCACGCTTGCCTTTATTCCTGCCTTCTCTCCAGTGATTCTGGTATAGCCCATTCCATGACGGCACTCGTACAGATCAAGTGCTGTCTTGCAAGGCTTGTAAGAAGGTGACCAGACGGTGCCGCTGTCATTGATGTAGAAGTATCTACCGCCGTTGTCCATAGGGACATTGTTATAGCGATAGCGTGTGATTCTTCTGAACTTCGCATCCCTGCAGAAGCTGTAACCTCCTGCTGTATTGGAGATTAGCGAGAAGAATGTCTCACTTCCCAGGTAGTTGATCCATGGCCAAGGAGTCAGTGGATCCGTGATGACGTACTCTCTTGAGACGTCATCATAATGACCGTATGTAGTTTTCATTGTCTTTTCTTACTTAAGCCAGTCTTTTACGATTATTCCCCATTCCTTGATAACTTCGTCGCTCCAAGGACCCTCGGATGACGCTTCAGGAGTGAACATAGAGCATGTCTCATTCTTGTCGGATACTGACCATACCACTGTGCTGATGCCGTTCTCCTCTGCCCACTTGTCCCAGGTGTTCCATGACTCGATGTCGAGGAAGCCGTCGCCAGTAGCTTCGCAACCTGCGCATTCTGAAAGGAACACTGGAATGCCCTTCGAGATGGCATAGTCGCTGCGCTCTCTCAGGTAGTCCTTGTGGGTGGCGGCGTAGAAGTGTACGGTGTACATGATATTGTCATAACCCTCTACAGGGTTTGCTGGCACGAGATGGATGTCCTGGTCCCACTGAGGGCAACCCATGAGGATGAGTGGATGTGCCGTAGAGATGCTTGTGATGGTCTCAATGAGACTTTCCGCATATACCTTGAGATCATTCCAGTAGCCTTCGAGCGATTCGTCAGTAGGCTGGCTATAGTCTCTTGAGGCATTGAACTCTCTGGATACAGGCTCGTTGAACAGCTCGTAGATCACATTTGGACAGTCAGGGTATCTGGTGGCAACTGCAGTGAAAAAGTCCCTGGCAGGCTCTAGATAGAGGTCGTGCGAATGCCAGTCAACGATGATGTATGAGTCATTCTCGATCGCAGCGTCAATGACCTTGTAGAGACACTCAAGCGCGAAATCCTTGTTGTTGATATAACCACTTGGGATGCCTGGGTTGTCAGCCAGGGCGTGGTCATCTGAGCCTACTGCGGCGCGGAAGAGGTTCGCGCCCCATTCATTGTGCATCTGCGCGAGGGCGCCTGCATTCCAGAAACGAGGCCAGATGTTATGCCATCCGAAGCTGATACCCTTGAGGCGTACAGGCTGGTCGCCTGCGTAAAGCTGGGTGCCTTCTACATGAAGGCTCTCCATCTTCTGTGCAGGCTCATTCTTGCAGCTGCTGAGTCCTGCCGCGAGGGCAAGTGTGGCTGCTATGGTGATAAACTTTCTCATGTTTTACTTCTTGATAGGGAATATGTATGCAAGCCAACCCATGATGAGGGCGAGTACTGCAGGAACAAGTGAGAACAGAGCCCATACCATGGTCTTCACTGACTCAGTGACAGAGGTAGGGTCGATTACTGTGTTTCCGAAATCATCTGGAATCATTCTCGCACCAGCAAGGCCGAGAAGAAGGGCAATGAGTGAGCCTGAGATGGCTGTTCCAAGCTTCTGTGCCATGGTACCAGACGAGAAGATAAGACCGGTAGATGAGGTGCCGAACTTCTCGGTAGCATAGTCTGCTACGTCTGCGTACATAGACCAAAGGAGTGGAGAGTAGATACCGATACCTACAGAGGTAAGGATAACCATAGTTACCATGAGCCAAATGTACTTAGGATCCATTGGTATGAAGAAGAAAGCAACTGAGGTCACGAGGCAGATGGCAGCAGCTGCCATGAACGCCTTGCGCTTCGAGCCGACCCATGATGTGAACTTAGGGGAGACACCACCAAAGATCATACATGTCACCTCGCCAAATGCCATGAGCACGGTGTAGTTGATGATGAGTGCGCCAATGGTAACGTCTCCACCGAGGCAGTATGAAATCATGTATCCAGCCACTGCGTAACGGAAGCCGTTGAAAAAGTTTGTGCAGATTCCTGCGGCGGTAAGAATGAGCCATGGCTTGTTCTTGAAGAGGTCGACAAACTGCTTCATTGAGTACTTTTCAGCTCTTACTGGCTTGAGTCTTTCCTTGGTACAAAGACCGCAGATGAGGGTGAGGATGGCTGCTGCGATTCCGAAATATGCTCCAAGTGTAGCGTACTGATGTGCATCAGTGCCGCCTACGAACTTTTGGAGGTAAGGGAATGAGAGCAGTGTCACGAATCCCATAGCGTAAGCACCTACCATACGGAATGATGAGAACTGATTCTTCTCGTTGTCATCATCGGTCATTACACCAAGCAGTGAACCGTAAGGGACGTTAACAGCTGTGTATACTGCCATCATGATAAGATACAGAGCGTAAGCGTACACTCTTTTACCCACAGGACCGAAGTCTGGGGTATAGAGAAGAAGTGCGAAAACGAGTCCGAGAGGAATCGCTCCGAAGATGAGCCAAGGGCGATATGTTCCCCAACGTGACTGGGTGCGGTCTGCGAGGCTACCCATGATAGGGTCAGTGACCACATCGAAAAGGCGAGCGATGAGCATGAGTGTCGCCGCGTCAGCAAATGAGAGTCCGAAGACATTTGTAAAGAAGAGAGGGAAGGCTATGGACATGATTTTCCATACGATTCCACCTGCTGCAGCATCGCCTAGTGCGTATGCGACCTTCTCCCAAAGGCTAGTTTTAGTTGTTGCCATAGATTTATTTTTTTAAGTTTTTTTCAATGAGTTTGTTAAGCCTTTCTACTGTGAGACCCGTCCTGAGGCCATCTGGCTCAGTGTTCATGCAGTAGTCCACGAGGCGATCGATGGTCGATGTGGCCACGTGCATGCGGGTGTCAGATGAAGCGTAGTAGATGAATACCTTCCCGTCCTTGTCGGCAATCCAGCCGTTCGCGAAGGTGACGTTCATGACGTCTCCGATGTACTCCTCTCCGTCAGGGGCAATGAAGAAGCCAGCGGGCTGCGCGATGACCTTGGTAGGGTCCTCGAGCGAAGTCATGTACATGTACAGGACGTAGCGGAGGCCCGAAGCGCAGCCGCGAACGCCGTGTGCGAGATGAAGCCAGCCCTTGTCGGTCTTGATAGGGTGTGGACCCTCTCCGTTCTTCACCTCGGTGATGGTGTGGTAGTGGCGGGCGTTGATGATCTTCTCCTCCTTTACCTCAGCGCAGGTGATGTCGTCGATGAGTGCCCAGCCGATGCCACCGCCGCTGCCGGCGTCGATGAATCCATCCTGAGGGCGTGTGTAGAGGGCATACTTGCCATCCACGAACTCAGGGTGCAGGCAGACGTTTCTCTGCTGTGAGCGAGACTTCAGGTCAGGGAGTCTCTCCCATGTGATGAGGTCCTTGGTACGGGCGATACCGCAGGCAGCGGTGGCTGCCGAAAGGTCAGCCTCGAGGTCATGGTCCTTTCTCTCCACGCAGAAGAGTCCGTAGATCCATCCGTCCTCGTGTCTGGTGAGTCTCATGTCGTAGACATTGGTAGCAGGCTCACCCCACTCAGGCATGGTGATAGGGCGCTCCCAGAAGCGGAAGTTGTCGACTCCGTTAGGGCTCTCGGCCACTGCGAAGAATGACTTTCTGTCCGCCGCCTCGACGCGCACTACGAGCACGTACTTGTCACCCCACTTGATGGCGCCGCTGTTGAACGCTGCGTGGATGCCGAACCTCTCCATGAGGTATGGGTTTGTCTGCTCGTCGAGGTCGTATCTCCAGTACAGGGGAGCGTGCTCTCCTGTGAGGATAGGATACTTATATCTTTCGTAGACTCCGTTTCCGTAGATCGGCTCATTCTTTCTCGTGATGAGCTTCTCGTGCTCGTTTGTGAGCATCTCAAGTCTTTCGTCAAAATTCATTTTACTCTCTCTTTATTAATTGGTAGGTGCGTGGTCGTAGATATAGTCAAGAGTGTAGCTCTTGTCCTTGTTTGTCATGGCCTTTACCATCACATCGATGAGCTCCTTTGAGTGACCGATGTATGCTCCAGTGCCATGGTCGATGTATGCATGGTGCTCTGATCCAGCACCTGCGTTACCATTGTCCCAGAGGAAACATGGAAGGCCGTAGGTCTTCGCTGCCTTCACGAAGTACTCAAGGTAGTACTTCTGGCATCTCCACTCGACTGTGTTGTACTCGCGCATGCTACATCCGAACTCGCCCAGATATACAGGAATACCCTTGGCGATGTAATTTGAGTTCAATGTGCCAAGCACATCGCGTATAGCCTTCTCGTCCCAGCTGTTGCCCAGGGTATGTCCCCATTTCTTCTGAGGAAGTCCTTCAGCGAGGGTGAAGTCGTATGGGTCATAGCAGTGTACAGCGAGCATGGTATGCTTGGCTGGGTCATTTGGCATGACGAAGTATTTGATGTATGTAGGACCAGCGCAGTATGTAGGCACTCCAAGCCAGCGTGTGGCATTGTTTCCACCAGTAGCACGTACTGCATCCACGAATACCTGGTTCCACTGGTTCAGCACTGCTGACTGCTTGTCTGTATTTGAGCTTCCACCCCATTTACCGTCATTGATCTCGTTGAAAGATTCGAAGATGAGGTAGTCCCCCTCGTTCTTGAACTCATTGGCTACATTGGTCCAGAAACCCTTGATCTGCTCCTTCACCTTGGTGTTCACTGCTTCATCTGTGGTGGCCTGCATGATGTTCAGCCACCTGTGGCCCATGGACTCGCTGCCGAGGTAGTGGTCCTCGTCGTGGTGGGTGTTTATGATGACCTGGAGGCCAGCATCGCGTGCCATACCCACTACTTCCTTGATTCTCTTCATCCATGCTTCATTGATGGTGTAATCAGGAGCGTCACCTATCATCTTGAGCCAGGTGATAGGGATTCTTATGGTGCGGAAGCCCGCAGAACGAAGGCCTGTGAAAGTAGACTGCGTGCATTTAGGATTTCCCCAGCAGGTCTCGTCTGGATAAAGGAACTTGTCTCCAGCCCAGGTGCCGTTATAGAATGCATCGAAATGATTACCCATGTTCCATCCAAGTCCGAGCTTCTCGAGCTGCTTCCAGGCATCGTTGTCCTGAGGGTCTGGCTCTGGATCGGGGGTAGGAGGGAGCGGAGCGCTCTTTGTGGTGAAACTGAAGGTCACAGCCTTGGCTGCGTCCTGATTCTCCTTGAATCCCTTCACTATGCCTTCTGGTACGGTGACTGTATATTTGGTATCTCCCTTAAGACCATTTACTGTAAGAGTCAGCGAGGTGTTGTATGGGTTTACCTTTACTATCTTGGCATCATTGTCAATCACTATCTTTGACTGGTCGGCAGTCATGCACTTGATGTTCTGATCATAGCTGATGGTGATGTTCAAATCTCCCTCATAGCCGATACCTGAAGCACCGTTTGCTGGGTCAGTGGAAACGCACTTTGGCGCTTCTGCAGATGGTACTTCTTCTACTGGTTTCTCTCCACATGCAACTGCCAGGAGCATTGCCGCAAGAGTCAAAAATTTGTTTGTCCTATTCATAATAGTTTTATTTCAATGATGGCATACTTTCACGGGTAATGACAGCGTCGCTGCCCATGAGCTTCTTCCAATATGAGTCAGTGTTATGCTTGTATGAGTTCGCATCGCTGCTCCAGACCATGTACCAGCTCCACTTGTTTCCTGCGGTGAAGCATGCTGCGGGCTCAGGAACATTGCCACACTCACTGATGGTGACGAGCTTCTTTCCCTTCGCCAGGTCCACACACGCCTGGTACTGACGGCTCTTCGCCGTCGTGTTTTCCTCATATATGTCTACACCAATGATGTCGACATACTCATCTCCAGGATACCAGTCGCTCCATTCTGCTTCTGCACCCTGTGTGGCATCAAGTGTCCAGACCCAGATGAGGTTATTAAGTCCATATTTCTGCTCGAACGTGTCGCGCATGAGTCTATAGAGTTTCTTGCAGTTCTCTGCGCCTCCACGACCCCACCAGAACCATGCGTTGTTCTGCTTACCGTAGAGGTTATAGTTTCCTGCAGCCTCGTGAAGTGGACGCCAGATGACTGGCACACCTGCTTCTTTCAAGATTTTGAGGTATCCAGCCACCTTTTCCATGTCCTTCATGATGAAGTCATGCTGCCAGGTGCCTTCTTTGAGCGCTTCGGCGATGCTGAAGGTAGTCTTGTCGCTATAGAAATTGTAACCGTTGAAGTCGCCCTTGTTCAGGCCGTTCTCCCAGTCGGTCTTTGAGTTTGGCACGTTCCAGTGCCACATATAATTGACCAGACCGCCAGCGTTCCAATGCTCAATCGGAGCTGACATGTCTTCATAATTTACAACCCAAGTCCACCCCTGAGGGGTAGGAGAGTACTGCAGGAAGATGAAGTCGTATCCTGCAAGTGCCGGATGCTTTCCGGTCTTTGTGTAGATGAGGTTTACGTGCTCATTGTTATTCGCTGTACCCTCACTCTGCACACCACTCAGCATCTTCTTTCCGCTCTGCTCAAGAAGGAATCTATATACATTCTTTGCCTGTGCGGTGGCATTTTTGTTTGAGAGCTCGGTGACAGGGGAGAGCTCGTAATGCTTCTCTACCGGTTTCTCTTTGGTCGAGAAGGAGATGGTGACTCCTTTCGCGGCCTTCTGGTTCTCCTTGTATCCTTCAATGCAGCCGTCAGGTACGCTGAGGATATAGGTTTTTCCAGTTTCCAGTCCGTCTACGCTTATGGTGACGTCCTGCATGTAGGCATTCACTTTCGTGATTATCGCTCCGTTGTCTACAGAGATCGATGCCTGATTCTTCGTGAGGCACTTGACATTCTGGTCATATGTCAGCTTAATGTCAATGGATGTGCCCGCGATATCCTTTACTCCACTTTCTGGTGTGCTGCTTACTAATACAGGAGCTTCATTCTCCTGCTGTACGACAGGGTCGTTTCCATTACATGAATACATGATGGAAAGCGCTGCTGCTATTAGTGGAAGTATATTTTTTCTCATGATTAAGTAATAAAAAAAGGCGGCGACACGGCTGCCGCCGCCCTTTTTATAATCTTACAGGAGACCTACTCCTGTGAGAATGAACCATTTTGCACAAACTACGAGACCACCCTTCTCAGTAAGCTGAACGAGGTCATCTGCAGTGAGTGTGATAGAGATTTCACCTGACTCGTCGAGAGGAACGTTACCGTCGCCGTCTGAACCAGGGAGAGTCTTCCATGAAGGAAGAGCTGCCCAGCTACCATTACCGCAGCGCATTTCTACTCTCTCGCCTTCTGGCATTGCAGGGTCATACTCGTAGTGGAGGATGAGCTTGGTGCCCTCCTCAACTGTAGACCAGTCATAGCCACCCCATGCAAGACTCTGCATACCGTTTGCCCATCCGCCTACGGCAAATGAACCAGACCATATAGTCTTCTCCTGTGGGATGTCTGAGATAAGAACAACCTTCTCTACGATGAACCATGCTGCACAGATCACGAGACCACCCTTCTCAGTAAGCTGAACGAGGTCATCCTTGGTGAGCTTGATAGAGAGATAGCTGCTACCATCTGCGAGTGGAACGTTTCCATCGCCATCAGCACCTGGAAGCTGCTTCCATGAAGGAAGTGCTGCCCAGCTACCGTTACCGGCGCGCATCTGATGGTAGTCACCGTCTGGATCAAGTGAGTAGTAGATAATGAGCTCGGTGCCAGCCTTAACCTGGCTCCAGTCATATCCACCCCATGCGAGATCCTGCATACCTGCTGCCCAGCCGCCTACCTTGAAGCTGCCTTCCCAGATAGTCACGATGTTCTGCTCGAGCTGAACATTGATAGGATTAGGCTGTACCTCTGTGTCTCCGTCATAGAGAACGAAGTTTACAGAGTATGAACCGACCTTCATCCAAGGCATGAGGAAACGGATTTCATCGTCCTTGCGGATGCTGTATGAGGTAACCTTAGTGCTACCGATATAGATGGTCTCTACGAGGTTCAGGTTAGAACCCTTGATAACAACCTCCTGACCGATGTGCTGAGCCTCAGGGATAGAAGTTACGATCACCTTGCTGTGATACTTCATGGTAACTTCCTGCTCTGAAGAAACCTTCTCGCCATTTGCAAGCTCGAGGGTAACAACACCACCTACTGAGGTAACTGCTGTAGCGAGTGTGAGCTCAGTAGCGCTCATAGCTGAAATCTCAACCTCCTTGCCACCGATATAAGCCTTGACTGCGAGGTCGAGGTTTGTACCGCTTACCTTTACAGGCTCATCACCAGCATAAAGCTCGAGAGGAGCTACAGATGTGATAGTAGGCATAACGAGGCTGTAAGCCACGGTTACAGAGTTTCCATTTGCATGGTAAAGAACAGCATCGCCTGCCTTTGCAACAGCAGGAACTGTGGCCTTGATAGAACCGTTATCGTAGGTGAAATCTGCGCTCTCAGCACCATTGAAGTCTACCCTGGTGACAACGTCGAGATCCTTACCATCGATAAGGAGTTCCTGACCTGCCTTAGGAGTGTTCTTCACTGTAAGTGCAGAAGGCATGATGCAAGCGATCTCACCAGCAGCAAACTCATCACCAGCAAATGAAACTGCTGTGAATGCTCCGTCTGTTGCAAAGCTTGGAACGGCTACGGTGATGGATGCATTGTCCTCTGCGAGGTTGAATACATCTACAACCTCAGTAGCTTCTCCCTTCTGGAAAGTGAAGTATGAGATCATTTCCAGATGCTGTCCGTTTACGGTAAGCTCGTCAGAAACCTTTACGTTCTTCTTTGCAGACTTTGTTACTGAAGGCTTGCCGATTACGAGATCATTCTCAGAGTAGAAGAGGTTCTCCACCTCACCACCATCGGAGAGGATGATCTTTCCGGTGACTGCAGTAGCTGGAACTACTACCTTTGCCTCGTGACGTGTAGAGCCTTCCAAGACTGGAACGTTCTCGCCACCTTCGAAGGTAACTGACTGCACAAGCTGCATGTAATCTCCCTTGAGGGTGATGACATCACCTGGATATGCAATTTCAGGAGCTGTGAAACCATCGAATACGATAGGCTCCTGGTATGTGAGCTCGCTGCGTGTCTTGAACTCCTGACCGTCCTTGGACTTGAGAGTTACGTAACCAATCTCTGGTCCCTCAACAGGTAGAGTGACGCGGATTTCGCTGGTCTTTCCGGATGTGACTACCTCGATGTTGGTGATGGCGCCTACTCCAGGAACATTCACCTCAGAGATATTCTGAAGGTTTGAACCGAAGAAGCGAAGCTGTGCACCACGCATCACAGGGTTAGGTCCGAAAGAAGCAAGAGTAACAGCGGTGTCAGAATACTGGTTTGTGTCCAGTTCCTTTACGGTACAGCTGGTAATGCCAAGGGCAAAAGCGGCTGCACAGATTATTGCTGAGATTTTATTAATTCTTTTCATCTTGTTCTGCATTTATTATCTAGCTGGTACGGCACGGATGTTATCCACATAGACGATAGGGCTACATGGAGTACCCTCGCTTGAGGTACCACCTGCGAAGAAGAGCTCGAGGTTAGAGAAGCAGTCAGGTGTAAGTGTACCTGTAGCCATTGAACCATCGAAGAATGAGGTGAAGTCTGAGATAGGGAAGGTAACGGTAATCCACTCACCATTGGTGTCGAAGCTACCGGTTGCTGCCCAAGGTCTCCACATGTAGCGTGGGAGAGAGATGCTGGCGTTGTTGAAATAGGTGTTGTTACATCCAGGGAGGGTGACTCCGTAGATATCCTTAACATCAGCATTGCCATTTGATACATGCTGCACACCAGAGAAGATGATCTGCATAGGACATCCGGTCCAAGGGGTAGAAGGGTCGATCTTGATCTCGAACTTGAGTACCATGGAACCGAAGTTAGAGAAGTCAACGATGTCGATAAGACGACGGCCATCCCAAGTTCCATAAGTCTCAGGATCCTGCCAGTTACCAGCCCAGTACTCGAAATGAGCGTCACCATCGTGCCAGTCTCCGCCGTCGGCTGTGAACTCCTGTCTTGAACCATTGAGCTGCAAGCACTGACCAGATACTCCGCCATCAACGATAGGCGCAGCATGCCAGCCCTTGTTTGCAGTGTAAAGACCATTGGTTCCATCGAAGTCGAAGAGAAGACCTCTGTTGTCACGGAACATGAACTCTGAAGAACCGGTACCAGAAGCGGTAGTAACCTTTACTCTACCAGGCTGTGCTCCTGCAGGAACCTTTACCTTGATGGTCTCAAGGGTGATGTCTGCATCTGGGATGTTCTCAACAGTAGCGTTAGGGAACTCAACAACGAGTGCTGCACCTGCTTTCTGGTAGAAATAGCTACCAGTGATAGTAACCTCCTGTCCGTCAGCAGCATATTCGAAAGACATGCTCTTGACACGAGGTGCAGGAGGAAGAACACGGAAATTATATGTTACGGTATCCGACTTGGCTGTAACGAGGTAGATCTTGTCTGTCTCGACCTTCGCCATCGTCTTAGGAACCTGAACTAGAAGAGTGTTGTCAGTGATGTAACTGGTGTTCAGGATGGCCTGCTGGTCATTGAACAGTACTTCGTGCACACTCTTGAGGTTCTCACCGAGGATACATACTACCTCCTCCATGAAAGCCTGCTCAATATAGGTGTCTTTATCTGCATAGCGCACGCTATGGACTGTAGGCACACCTTCTGTCGCGCGGAAACGCTGTGGGTAATCCGCTTTGTCGCAAGAGCTGAGACCTGAGACAAGAAGTGTAGCTGCAAACAGATAGCTGATTGTCTTAAAAGATTTCATTTCTTACTTCAAATTAAAAGTTATACTTGTAGAGCTCACGTACATTTACAACCGCTGCAACTGCATCGGAGGCCATGTTGCCATTGAATACCACGTCCTCGGTTGGGAATGGAAGGGTGAAGCTGGTAGCTGTTACGTTAGGTGAATCATAGTCACCAACATAATCCTTGTCTGCGTTTCCATAGTATACATCAGCTGGGTTATACTCGAACTTGGTCATGTCTGACTCGAAGTATTTCTTGTAAACATCACCCAGACCATTGTAAGTAGAGCGTCTCTGAGCCTTGAGCTCAGCGATAACCTTGTCCATCTGGAAGTAAGAACGACGTACGAAATCGTACCAGTAGTCACCCTCGCCAGAAAGCTCGAGACGACGCTCCTTCCAGATGTCCTCACGTGTTACTGAGCTTACCTTGTACTTAGCATCGAAGTCTGCTTCTGAGACGCCAGTTCCGTCGAGAACGCCATAAGCGCGCTTGCGGATCATGTTCACTTTCTCAGTAGCAGCAGCATTGTCAGTATCAACTACTGCCTCTGCATATACGAGATATACGTCACCGAGACGAAGGATATGTGTAGGAAGCTGATATGCCATACGATCTGCAGGTGTTCCTACGCCTGCTGAATGGTCTGCATTGTCACCATAGAGGTGCTTTACGCAGTTTGTTCCTGTAGGACACTCCATCTGACCAGGGCCGCCATCAGCGTATGCCTTTGCCTCGCCATCTGTTGCTGTTGTGGCGAAAAGACCTGCGATGTAGTTGAAACCGGTGCGTCCGTAGATAGGATCTACACGGTCGGTCCAGAAGTACTCGTAGTGGTCGCCAGGCATCATCATAGAGCACTGACGACGCTTGTCAAGCTCCTTGTTGTTTCCCTTGGCATCAACTCTCCTTGATGGGTCGTCGAGAACTGAAGCGTTGAATGCATCTGCGAGATCAACTGAAGGGCCGCCCCAACCGCCCCAGAGGTCACCATTCTCACTGAAGCCCTCAATCATGAGGTCACTCTGGAGGGTGTTCTGACGTGTCCACTGACCGCCTGAGATAGCCCACTGCCAGCTGATAAGAGGCTCACCTGTGGCGTTGAACTGCTTTGGCGAAAGACGGAAGATGTCAGAGTACTTAGGAGTAAGTGCACGTCCTGAATTGTCGATAACATCCTTTGCATACTTCGCTGCCTGGGCAAGGTCCTCAGAGTTGAGGCTTCCAGAAAGGCCAGCCTTGGTGAGGTATACCTTTGCAAGGAGACCCTCAGCTGCGTAGTAGTCGATACGGTTATAAGAACCGATGTACGCGTTCTTAGGAAGAAGTTCCATAGCTTTCTCAAGAGTCATGATGATGTATTCGTAGACACAAGATTTTTCAACCTTCTCTACGTTGTTATACTCACCAGTACCGAGGAGCTCTGCGTTGTCGTGGATAATAGGAACTTCACCGAATGAACGGACGAGGAAGAAATATGCAAGAGCCTTGAGGGTGAGTGCCTCACCGATAGCCTGGTTCTTGACTGCCTGTGTTGCTGTGCCTGTAGTGGTCTCGAGGATGTTCTTGATCACTGTGTTTGCATGAGCATTTACAGACCAGAGTGAATATGACATGTTCATGAGGTCGATATCTGTACCGTTTGCTGTAAGCGTAAGGTATGGTGAACCACCCCAATACATGTTTCCTGACATAACCTCACCCACCTTGATGAATCCACGCTGGAAGTCATACCATGGAGAGTTATATAGGTAGTTTACGCCCTGAAGCACCTGCTCGTCTGTCTGATAGAAGTTAGAGGTGTTGTAGTTATCTACTGTTGGGCGGTTCAGGAATTCCTGACAAGATGCTGCTGAAAGGAGAGCACCTGCGATGACAATGCCTTTAAGTATGTTTTTCATTGTTATACCCTCCATGATTAGAATGTGATGTTAAGGCCACAAGAGTATGTGGTTGGAGAAGGATAACGGCCGTTATCCACACCATATGTCAAACCTGATGAATCCTGTGTAGAAGCACCGACCTCAGGATCGAATCCCTGATACTTTGTGAGAGTATAGAGGTTCTGGATATTTACCGAGATGCGGATGTTCTCGACATTCCACTTCTGAACAAGTGACTTAGGGAAGTTGTAGCCCATAGAGATGTTCTTGAGACGGATGTAAGATGCATCCTCGATATAACGGGTGCTGAGACGGTCGTTGTCGTTAGGGTCGTTGATTGTAGGACGAGGAGTCTTGGTGCCCTTGTTTGCTACAGTAACGTTTGTAGGATCATCATACCAGTTGTAGATAGTCTTGCCCTGGTAGGTTGCAGGATATGCCTTGTCTGCGTCGATAGGAACGAGCTGAGCGCGGTCTGCAACAGAGTTGTGCTGGTTCGTCCATGCACTGTTCATGTGGGTAAGACCGTTGTAACCCTGTCCGAGGAGGTTGTAGTTGAGGACCTTGTTTCCGTAAGAACCGTTGATGAATACACCGAAGTCGAAGTTCCTGTAGCGGAAACTGTTCTGCCAGCCGAATGTGAACTTAGGAAGTGGTGAGCCGATGTTTGTACGGTCGTTCTCGTTGATGACGCCATCCTTGTTTACATCCTTGAACTTCACGTCACCAACCCATACTGTTGTATTTCTGTCGAATACACCATCCTTAGGATATTTCTCAGCCTTAGGAGAGTTCATGATGTCGTCAAGGTCTGTGTATACACCCTCGACAACATAGCCATAGAAGCCGTAGAGTGACTCACCTACGTGTGTGGTGCTCACTACATCGCTCCACTGACCGTAACCGATGAGGGCGGCGTTCTTGGTACCATCAAGGGCAACGAGAGTATTCTTGTTGAATGAGATCTGGAAGTTGGTGTCCCAGCTGAAGTTCTTCTTTGAAACTGGGTGGAAGTCGAGGGTGAGCTCAAGACCGCGGTTCATGATGGTACCGTAGTTGCCCTTAGGCGCTGCAAGTACTGAAGAACCGTTACCCTGTGTACCCATATATGAAGGAAGCTGCATGCTCATGAGCATGTCCGATGACTTCTTCTGATAAAGGTCAATGATGAAGTTGTACTTGTCATCAAGGAAACCGAGGTCGAGACCGAAGTTGAACTGCTCCTGCTTCTCCCAACGTACGGCAGTGTTAGGAATGTTGGCTGGACGATATCCGCTACCGAGTGCTGAAGGCATGGTGCTGATAGCGGCACCCCATGCGTAGCCTCCGATGTTTGAGTTACCTGTCTGACCCCAGCCGAGACGGATCTTGCCGTTTGAGATAGCAAGTGCGTTCTTCACATCCTCGAACCACTTCTCATTGGAGAATCTCCATGATCCTGCGAGTGAGTGGAATCCTGCCCATCTGTTCTCTGGACCGAAGTTTGATGATCCATCATAACGGAATGTGTAGGTGAGGAGGTATCTGCTGTCATAGTTGTATGTCCAACGTGTGAAGAATGATGCCATTGCTGCAGAACCGAAACCGAAGCCTACCTTGAAGGTATCAGGGTCACCGAGTGCTACGTTGTGAACGTCATCTGATGAGAGGTTTGTAGAGCTGCCAGAGAGGTAGTCCCACTTGCTCTCCCAAGCCTCCTGACCTACCATACCGGTGAAGCTGTGCTTTCCGATCTCATTTGCGTAGGTGATGTAGTTCTTGATCTGCCAGAAAAGATTCGCATTTTTCTGGTAGCTCATTGAGTTTGTATCCTGCTTGTATGCTCCGAGGTCGATCTTTGGACGATAGCGCTCTGCGTCAGAGTTGTTGATGTCGAAACCGAGCTCAGTGCGGTAGGTGACATGCTTGATAGGAGTAAGCTCTGCGTAGATATTTCCTGTAAGTTTCTGACGCTTGAGGGTATTTGTATTCATCATAGCCATAGCAACAGGGTTCTTGGTGCTGGACTGACCCTCGCGGATTACTGTAGAATAGTTTCCGTCTACATCATATACAGGGATATCAGGGAGGGTGGTAAGTGAGTAGAAGATAATACCCTCACCACCATCTGCGAGCTTAAGGTCATCCATGGTATTTGCGTATGACACGTTGAGACCGAGCTTGAACCAATCCTTCAGCTTCGCGTCGAGGTTTGTTCTTACACTGAAACGGTTGAAGTTTGAACCGATAATAGTACCTTCCTGGTTCATATAAGAACCTGAAACATAGTACTGAACTTTTTCGCTACCGCCGGATGCACTTACCTGGTGCTGATGCTGGAGCGCGGTGCGGAACACTTCGTCCTGCCAGTTTGTACCTACACCGAGGAGTGAAGGATCTGCATAGAATGCACTTGGATTTCCTATTTCGCCAATCTCTACCATTGAGTTATAGAACTCAGCGAACTGACGGAGGTTCATCATGTCGAGACGCTTGGTCTGACGGCTTACGGCGAACATTCCATCATAGTTGAACTTGGCGTCGCCAGCCTTACCACGCTTGGTGGTGATGAGTACGACACCATTTGCACCCTGTGCACCGTAGATCGCGGTAGCAGAGGCGTCCTTGAGGATTTCCATGCTTACGATATCGGCTGGGTTGATGGTTGAAAGAGGTGAGATGGTTGAAACCTTACCATTTCCGAGTGCGTCACCGAGACCGAAGTCTGCGCCGGAGTTACCGCCGCCCTGTACGATGACACCGTCGATCACGTAGAGAGGCTCTGCATTTGCATTGACTGTAGCCTGTCCGCGGACGCGGATAGAAGATGATGAGCCAGGAGCACCTGAGGTCTGCACTGCGGTCACACCGGCAGCACGGCCCTGGAGGGTCTGGTCGAGAGAGGTGATGACAGAACCCTTGAGGTCTGACTCCTTCATGGATACTGATGATCCAGAGAGGTCACTTCTCTTCATGGTACCGTAACCTACGACAACTGACTCGTCGAGAAGCATACGGTCCTCTTTGAGGGTGACATTGTAGACGTTGTCTGCACCGACTACGATCTCAACGGTCGTGTAGCCGATGGAAGACACCTCAAGTGTCGCCCCTACCTTTACGGTGATGGAATAATTTCCATCCAAATCGGTAATGGCACCATTTGTTGTGCCTTTCTCGATGACACTGGCTCCGATAACCGGTCCGATCTCGTCGATGACCACACCCTTAACGGTCTTTGTGGTCTGCGCGAGAAGCGACAGGCTGCAGAACAGCATCATCAAACAAGAAAATAACTTGCTTTTCATTGTTACTGATTCTTTGGGTTAATAATTAATTGTTATTAATAATTGTTTGGTATATTGTCTTAAACCATTCATTTCTAGCTTCTTTCCATGCGTCTATTTCCCACATTCCGTGTCCGCAGGTAGGTACACACATGTACTGCTTCTCTCCCGTTACCATGTTATATCCTGCGAAGTTTGTGTGCGGAGGACAGGTAGGGTCCTGAAGACCAAATGCCATGAACACTGGACACTTGATCCTGTCTGTAAAGTTCTTGACGTCAAAGTATGATAGGGTAGTGTAGAGCGCGTCTCTGTCGAGACCATCCTTATCTGCCTGCTCAAACATCTCCCACATTGGCCACCAGACTATCTTTGCGTAGTCCTCGTAGTCGCTTAGGAATGGGACTGCAGGGGCAATGGCCTTGATGCGCTGGTCAAGCGAAGCGGCGATCCAAGTAAGCGCGCCTCCTTGGCTCTCGCCGAGTGCATAGAGCCTCTCAGCATCGCAGCCTGGGCGGGAAGCGACGAAATCCACGGCGCGTACAGCGTCGCAGAATGCTCCCTTATAGTAGAATGTGTCCTTCGACTTCAGACCACGGTCTATCCATCTGGCTTCGGGCTCCCTGAAGATGCCCTGCCCGCGTACGCTCACGAGGAACTGGATGGTCTCCGGATCTGACCCACCCCAGTATGGGTAGACGTCTGCTCCATACCCCATATATTCTATATAAGCAGGGTATTTGCCTTCCTTGGCAGGCTCTGCAAGTATGCCGCCAATGGTTACGCCGTCGATGCTCTTCATCTCCACGCGGTAGACGTTTCGCTCCGCTGTGCTGCGCTCTGGCATGAGTGTGAGCTTCGCTGACATAGGGACAGCGGCGAGCTCAGCGAGGTTTTCTTCCCAGAAAGCGTCGAAATCAGGCTGCTTGCTCTGTTCTGACACGATTTCCTCTGGACGTACGCCAATGTTGAAGTCCTTCACATTTTTGCCATCTACGCTCACGCTGGCCATGTAGAAACCAGGGACAAGCTCTGTGGCGAACTCTTCGATGCTGTGCTCACCAGCCTTCAGGACTATGTTTTTCGTAACAATGGCGGCAGTGTCCTTCTGCCCCATGAGCGAAGTGTCCTTGACAAATGCAACGGCCACTTCTGCTTTCTTGTCCTTAGGGCAGACAAGGTCAATCTTCACATATGGAGTGCTGTCGGTGAAAAGCCAGTCATGCTCCAAGACCACTTTCGCAGTTACCTGCTCAGAAAGCCTTCTGTTCGCGTCCTTTATGATGGCAATGGTCGAGGCATCGGACATGTATACAGAGTTCAGCCCCTGCTCCTCCTGAGATGGGTCTCCGCAGTAGTCGTCGCCCTGCTCCCAATAGATATGTCCTGGAGTCTGCTTCGCGAGACCACCCCAGCCCCAGAAATTGCATCCTAGAAGCGCTCCGCCCTCTGCCGCTGATTTCACGACTCTGTCGAAGATGTGGCTGTAGTATGCGTCGCGCGCTGTCGTCGCGCTTCCTTTTTCAAACTTGAAACCGTCTCTTGGGAAACCGAACTCCTCGATGACGACCTTCTTTCCGAGCTTTTCTGCTACACGGACGTGCTTGTCAATGTACTCGTCAGTCTTCCTGATGGCATTGTCGAGGTCCTCAATGATGCTGTCCTTCGATGCCCAGCTCCAGTTGAATGGCCAGATGTGGATGGTGATGTAGTCTACAGATGGACATTCTGCCACTTTCTTGTAGAGATCCATTGATTCTTCGCATCCCATCTCTCCCTCGTTTCCCGATGAAACCATATGATTTGGGTCAATGGACTTGATGAGCTTTGCAGACTTCTCGATGAAGGCAACGAAAGCATCCTGTGTGGCAGGGTCGCTGCTAAAGCATCTAGGCTCATTTGCCACCTGCCATGAGTAGATGGCGTCTGATGACTTGAATCTATCTACGATGAAGCGGATATGGTCGAAATACAGTTCCTGTGCTTTTTCGTTTGTGATGAACTGTCTTACGAACTCCATGTAGGCGGTGTATCCGTCCTTTCTGGTGTTTGGCGTGGTGCCTGCTCCAGCCCACTCGAGGTAGGTTCCGTAGCCACCTGACCACTCCCACGCATTGTTCAGGTAAAGAACAGCCTTCATGTCTCGCTTCTCCAGCTCGTCGAGGAATGTACCGATGCCTGCGAGGAGGTTCTCGTCATAAACTCCTGGAGCGGAATGAAGCACTGGAGATATCTTCACGTCGACTCCGTCTGGGCCGTCTGCTCCGAGGAGCACTCTTAGGTTTGTTATGCCAATGGATTTGAGCGAATCAAGCTCTGAAGTGAGTCTGTCGGCGTTTCCGCCTACAGTATCACTTGCTAGAATAGGACCATACCAGAAGTTTGTGCCGACGAAATAGTCAGGCAGCGCTTGCGTCGGCTTGCATGCTGCAAGTCCAAGAGTGATGAAGAGCACGATGGCTCTTGTGAATAAATGAAATGTGCGCACTTATGTGGTTAGTTAACTGATGCAAATTTAGAGCATAGCTAATCTTAAAACCACTACTTTTTTTACCAATGATGCAAAAAAATCATTTGTTTGATTAAATAATGACTTTGTTTTTGCGATAAAGAGCGCGAAACTCTTTCGGAGACATGCCCTTCTTGCCCTTGAAGATTCTGTTGAAGTTCGAGAGGTTGTTGAATCCGCAGTTATAGCAGATTTCTGATATGTTCTGGGTGGAATCCACAAGCGCTCTTGCCGCCACTCCGAGGCGTATGTCTGTTATGTACGAAGTCAGTGTCTTATGTGTGCGCTGCTTGAAAAAACGACTGAATGAGGACGGACTCATGCCTATGAGATCTGACAATAGTTCGAGTGACAAATCTTCGGCGTAATGGTCGTTGATATACTGCTTCACAGTCTTGATTCTGCGGCTTTCCTGATCCCTTGATGTTTTTGCGAAAGAGCTGCTGGCCAGTTCTTTATAGTCTCCTCTTGAGAGGTCATATAGTATCTTGAACATTTCGAGAACCTGCATGAATCCGTCTTTTTCATGCGTCACGGTGTCGAGCTCAGAATAGACTCTCATGATGGTTTCCATGGAGAATGCTATGCCGTGCTCGGCACTTGCGAGCATCTTCATTATGGAGGCAAACTGGTTCTTGTCGATGAAGCTGGCTGTAAGAAGCTCTTTCGGGAACTGGATTGTGATCTCCCTGATGTCCTTGGACTCGCAGTTTCCCTGCTCCCATACATGCTCAAGCTCTTCGCCGCCGATGAGGACAAGGTCGTAGTCTCCGATTTCCTCTACGTTGTCTCCTACGATGCGTCTTACCCCTCTTGCGTTCTGAACAAAGTTAAGTTCGAACTCTTTGTGCCTGTGGATGGGGTATGTAAAAGAACTTTTATGCCTCTCAGCGATGTCGAAACAGTCTCTTTCTGAGAGCTGTGAGATTTCGTAAAGTACTTCTGACATGTCATTTAGTTTTGTGTTCGGGTCAAATGTAAGAAAAGTTAATAAATTATAATACTTTTTTGTCACTTTTTCACTAAGAAATGCTAAAGTCTTTGTTCTCACTATGCTTAATCCTAGCGATTTTTTTATATTTGTGATGTACTAATAATATATCATTCGGTACAATTTTAACTAACCAGATGAACACTTTTTCCAAGTTTTTTCTCTTTTCTGCAGTGGCTGTCTCTATAGCCTCTTGCAATTCCAAAGATGAAGTGGTCGTGACGACTGCAGACGGTACTAAGGTGGCTGTGCAGATGTATACGGAAAACATTGCACATGTGAGGGCTGTGCCTGCCGGAGCCAGATTCTCCACCAAGGAGTCACTTTCCGCTTTGCCCACTAAAGTCAAGGTGAAGGCCGAGGTCATAAAAGATCACGAAAGCGTAGTAATTAAGACTGAGGCTTTGATGGTAAGTGTCTCAAAATTAGATGGTAAGGTGTCTTTCTTCCGTCCAGACGGCACGCCTGTTTCCTCCGAATATTCAAGATCTTTCCAGCCTGTCGAAGTAGAAGGTGACAAGGGGTGGACGGTGCGCCAGGTCTTTGAGACTTCAGAGGACGAAGGTTTCTATGGACTCGGCCAGCATCAGGCAGATGAGTGGAATTACAGGGGCAAAAATGAAGAGCTATATCAGTATAATACAAAGATTTCTGTGCCTTTCGTTGTGTCTAGCAAGGGCTATGGTATCCTCTGGGATAGCTATTCTCTATGTCGTTGGGGAGATCCTCGCGACTATGCTCAGCTTGGCGATGTTTTCACCCTTCGCGACAAGGATGGCGCGGAAGGAGCCATTACCGGCACTTATACTCCAGCCACTGGCGAGTCTTTAGTTAGGCGTGAAGCGTCTCTCTGCCAGGAGTATCTCATCACTCCTGATTGTGAGAGGGTTTACGGAGCCCCTGAAGATTTCGAGTTCTCTGGTTCCAAGGTTCTTTACGAAGGAAGCCTTGAACCTTCTGAGACTGGTACATATCGCTTCCTTCTTTATTATGCCGGATATACCAAGGTGTATGTGGATGGAAATGAGGTGGTTCCGGAAATTTGGCGCACAGCGTGGAACCCAAACAGCCACAAGTTCGCAGTAGAACTGGAGGCTGGAAAAAAAGCTGATCTTCGTATCGAGTGGGTTCCAGACGGCTCTGTATCATACTGTGGTCTGAGGGTGCTCAGCCCAGTTCCAGAAGAGGAGCAGAACAGAATGTCATGGTGGGGGGAGATGCAGCAGCAGATTGACTATTATTTCATCGCTGGACAGTCGATGGACGATGCTATCAGTGGATATAGAACCATTACTGGAAAGGCGCAGATCATGCCTAAATGGGCAATGGGTTACTGGCAGTGCCGAGAGCGCTATCGCACTCAGGATGAGCTGCTTCAGACGCTGAAGGAGATGCGCGAAAGGCACATTCCTGTCGATAACATTGTCCAGGACTGGCAGTACTGGGAGGACGATGCATGGGGAAGCCATGAGTTCGATAAGACCCGTTATCCTGATCCTAAGGCCATGGTGGATTCCATCCATGCGATGAACGCCCATTTCATGATAAGTGTTTGGCCGAAGTTCTATCCAGGCACCGAGCATTTCGATGAACTTAACGAAAAGGGATGGATATATCAGACTGCGCTTCGCGATAGCGTGGAAGATTGGCTGGGATATCAGCAGTCATTCTATGACGCTTACGCAGATGGCGCCAGAAAGCTTTTCTGGAAGCAGATGGACGAGCATCTCTTCACTCTTGGTGTCGATGCATGGTGGATGGATGCCAGTGAGCCAAACATCCATGACTGCACCGATATGGATTACAGGAAGGCTATGTGTGGCCCGACAGCATTGGGCACATCTACTGAATATTTCAATGCATACGCGCTCATGAACGCACAGGCTATCTATGACGGGCAGCGCAGCGTAGCGCCAGATCAGCGCGTGTTCCTGCTTACTAGAAATGGTTTCGCGGGCTTGCAGCGCTATTCAACCTCTTCTTGGAGTGGCGATATCGGCACTCGCTGGGAGGATATGAAGACGCAGATCTCTGCCGGCCTGAATTACTCCCTTAGCGGTATCCCTTACTGGTGCCAGGACATCGGTGGATTCAGCGTGGAGAATCGCTATATGGCGGCTGCGGGCAAGGATGACAATGATCCAGACCTCAAGGAGTGGCGCGAGCTTCAGGCTCGCTGGCACGAGTGGGGCGTTTACTGCCCACTCTACCGCTCGCATGGCCAGTGGCCAAACAGAGAATTCTGGTACATTGCCCCAGAAGGCAGCCCTGCATATGAGGCCATGCTTGCGACAGACCGCACTCGTTACGAGCTTATGCCTTATATTTATACACTCGCTTCGCGCACATGGTTTGAAGATTATACCATCATGCGCGCTCTGGTGATGGACTGGCCAAATGACGCAGTAGCACGCGAGATTTCAGATGAGTTCATGCTTGGCGAGGCACTTCTCGTGGCGCCTGTATACGAGTATGGAGTACGTAGCCGCGAGGTTTATCTGCCTGCTGGCACTTGGTATGAGGTCCATTCTGGTAAGGTGTACACATCTGCTGGGGAGTGGTATGACGTGCCTGCCCCATTTGAGTATTGCCCAGTATTCGCGAAGGGAGGTAGCATCATCCCTCATGGACCTGCCATCGAGTACACGGCGCAGCCACAGGATGGCTCGCTCGACGTGTACGTCTATTCCGGCGCCGATGCGGAATTCTCTCTGTATGAGGATGATGGCATCAGCTATGGCTATGAGAGGGGAGAGTGCAGCAGGGTGCCAATGTTCTGGAACGACTCGCAGAAGACCTTTACCGTAGGAGTGAGAAACGGTGAGTTTGAAGGAGCATTCGCAGAGCGCGAGATCAGGGTACATCTGGTGTCAGGCTCGTCGTCAGACGCTGTGCTCTCTATTGAATATGATGGTTCAAATAAAGAAGTAAGGTTTTAATAATTAATAGTTTATGAGAAGAGTTCTGTTTGTCGCAGCACTGTTGCTTGCCTCTTTCAGCGCAAATGCCAAACTCACTGTAAATAAAGTCTTCAGTGATGGAATGGTCCTTCAGCAGAATGCCGACGCAGCTATCTGGGGCACTGCAGATCCTGGTGCCAAAGTGAGCGTCAGTGTGTCATGGGCAAAGAAAGGTGTTACCTGTGTGGCCGGTGAGGATGGAAAGTGGAAGATTTCATTGAGAACTCCAGCTGCTAGCTATATCCATCAGACTGTGTCGGTGAAGTCTGGCAAGGAAAGCATTGATATTCAAAATGTTCTTGTAGGTGAAGTATGGTTCGCCAGTGGCCAGTCAAACATGGAGATGCCAATGAGAGGCTTCTTCAACTGTCCAGTCCGCGACGCTGACAAGTTCATCAACGCCAAGCCTGATACAGATGGCATCAGAATGTTCATGCAGAAGAAGGGACAGTCTTATGAACCTGTGGAAGATGCTGATGGCCAGTGGAATGGCGCGTCACCAGCCACTGTCGCAGAGATGAGCGCTACAGCGTTCTTCTTTGCGCACAAGCTTCACGAGATGCTGGATGTACCGGTGGGTATCGTGTGCAATGCATACGGTGGCTCGCGCGTGGAAGGATGGCTGCCTAAGTCCATTCATGAGGCTCATACAGACGAGGATCTCGACGTGGAGCATATCAAGCAAATGTCTGAAAATCATAGACCTTACGTGATATACAATGCTGTTCTCAATCCTCTCAAAGGATATACAGTGAAGGGCTTCATCTGGTATCAGGGCTGTTCAAATGTAGGCGCTCACGAGACCTTTGTGGAGCGCATGGGGCTTATGGTTGAGCATTGGCGTAGCCTGTGGGGAGATACAGATGCGAAGTTCCCATTCTATCAGGTCGAGATCGCTCCGTGCGACTGCTATGGTGGAAATGAAAATTACAGCTCCGCGGCTCTTCTTCGCGCTGCACAGCACGAGGCGGCACGTACGATTCCGAACTCTGCCATTGTGGTAACCAATGACTTGGCAGAACCTTATGAAGCTTGGAACATTCATCCTTGCCAGAAGCAGCAGGTAGGCGAGAGACTCGCCATACTCGCTCTTAATCGCGATTATGGCTTCGCTGGTATACATTGTTACAGCCCTGTAGCTACCCGCGCATGGGCCGTGGAAGGCGGGGTCGCAGTGGAGGTCCCTGATGTCAAGTGGAATGGTTTCGACCGCACCCATGAGATCAATGGCCTCGAGGTCAAGACCGCCGACGGAGCATGGCACAAGGTCTCTGATGCCGCTTACTCATGGGAGAAGAAGTATCTGGAAATCAATAATGTGGATTCTTCAGAAATCGTGGAAGTAAGATACGGCTGGGGTGATTTTGTCCCTGGTAACCTCAAGGACTGCTTCGGCATGCCGCTTACGCCATTTGACTTGAAGGTGGAAAAGTAGCGCTCTGCTGCTTTAGATATTCCGCCACTATCATGGCGGCGCAGCCTATGAGGCGTTCGCAAGGTCTAGCCTTGTAGAACGCCTCAGTGCGTTCTGAAGGCTGTGGCCCTTCAATGGTCGAGCTGGCTTTCATCTGCAGCAGGTCGCGACACACGATGCTTCCGTTCTGCTCGCGAAAGCGCTGCGCAAACTCCTGCACAAGCTTGTAGTTTGCAGTTCTTTCATCCCTGATGGATGGGTTCGTGGCAGGGGAGATGAGACCTGCGAGGAATGTCATTCCGCTCACTGTTCCGCAGACTTCTCTCATACGTGCCATGCCTCCACCAAAACCTGATGTAAGCGAAGCCAATGCTTCCTTATTCACGCCTTTTTCCTCACAGAAATCGCTAAAAGCGAGGACTACAGACTGTGTGCAGTTGTAGCCCTCGCGAAAGTATGTCATGGCTCTTTGAGCCCTTTCTTCTGGATCAAATGTCATTAGAACAGAGTCTTTTCTTTGTCGAAGAGTGCCTTGTCCTCTCTTGAAGGATTTGGTGTGAATGAATCGCTGTTCTTCATGTTCTCGATAGCTTCTTTCTCGCTGCGAGACAGCTTCCTAGGTATCCATACGAGTATCTTCACATAAAGGTCGCCCTTGCCATAGCTCTTTCCGTAGCTGTTCACCTCAGGGAGTCCCTTGTTCTTCAGTTTGATCACTGTACCGGACTGAGTACCAGAGTCAATCTTGAGCTTGTAGGCTCCGTCCAGGCATGGAACTGAGATTTCTGTGCCGAGGATTGCCTCTGTCACAGAGATGACCTTTGTGTAGAAGAGGTTTGCACCATCTCTGAGAAGATCAGGATGCTCTGCTTCCTTGATGACTATAAGAAGGTCTCCATTCACTCCATTGTGTGGAGCAGCATGTCCTTCACCCCTTACGGTGAGCTGGTTTCCTGCTTCAACTCCTGCGGGAATGGTCACGGTCACTGTCTCGCGCTTGCGTACCAGACCTGTGCCAGAGCAGCTCTTGCATGGGTTTGTAACCACCTTTCCCTCTCCATTGCACTGAGGGCAAGTGTTATATGTGATGGTTCTTCCGAAAAGAGAATTTACCGTCTGCTGGACCTGACCTGCACCCTTACAGGTAGGACAGGTCTTGATGTCCGAAGAGTTCTTTGTGCCCTTTCCGCCACAGTCGGCACATGGACGGTTTCTCTCGATGGTAACCTCTTTCTTGCATCCATTTGCGATCTCCTCGAGGGTGAGTGTCACGCTGGTGCGGATATCGCGACCCCTCAGTACACGCTGCTGATTTCCGCTTCTGCCACCACCGAATCCACCAAATCCGCTGAAACCACCAAATCCACCAAATCCCTGGCCGAAGAGGTCTTTCAGGATGTCGTTAAGGTTTCCGAATCCAGCTCCGCTGAATGGGTCGCCGCCACCAGCCGCTCCATCTACGCCACTGAAGCCAAACTGGTCATAACGAGCCTTCTTGTCTGGGTCACTGAGCACTGAATAAGCTTCTGACGCCTCCTTGAACTTCTCCTCTGCGTTTTTCTTATCTGCTTCAGAGTCGCTGACGTGACGGTCTGGATGCCACTTGAGCGCAGCTTTCTTATATGCGCTCTTTATTTCATCGGCGGATGCACCCTTCTGGATGCCAAGCACCTCGTAATAATCTCTTTTCTCTGCCATTTTGACTGAAAATTATGCGCCTACGACTACTTTTGCATACCTGAGTACCTTGCCATTGAGCAAATATCCGGTCTGCACTACGTCGATTACCATGCCCTTGAGATCCTCTGAAGGGGCTGGGAACTGAGTTACAGCCTCATGGAAGTCCACATCAAACTTGGCTCCCTTGGCCTCGATTACTGTGAGTCCCTTGGTCTTGAGGTATGCCATCATCTTCGAATAAATGAGCTCCGTTCCTTCCTTTGCAGCCTCGTCTGCTGAGTTTGCGAGAATCGCAAGCGCTCTCTCGCAGTCGTCAAGAACAGGGAGAAGTCCCTTGATGGTTTCTGCCGATGCTGAGCTTACAAGGTTTAGCTTTTCTTCTGCATTTCTTCTTCTAAACGTCTCAAACTCAGCCATTAATCTTAGATAGTCGGCCTTCCCGTCAGCTGCCTTTTGCTCCGCCTCGGCAGCCTTCCTCTCGGCCTCCTCCAGCTTCGCCTTAAGCTCTGCAAGCTCCTCTTTGAGCTTCTTCTCGGCCTTGACTTCCTTCTTTGACTCCTTCTTCTCGTTCTGGGCTTCAGCATTCACTGCTTCCTGCTCCATCTGTTCTTCTTTCTTAGCCATATCTTGTGTTTTTTCTTTTCAGTTTATACCTGTTCTTAATCAAATAATCTGCCAGTGCATGGCGTCTGCCATTTTGGCAATCATATGGGTCTACAAAGTTCGTTATTAAACTTCTTTAAAAAAAACTCAGATTAGTTGTCTGCAACGATTTTTTAGTATAAATTTGTAGTTTCAGATGCTGTTTAAATCGTTTAATTGGGTAATTAATTGATTTTCACGGCATTGATACTATTTGAAGTTAAGTTTATAAAATATTCACTACGCTATGTCAAGATTTTTTGATCCTCCGAAGCCAAAGGAACCCATTGCTAACGCGATGGTAGACAAGACTTACAAGTCTATGCGCATCAGGGTTTTCCTTGGTGCATTCCTTGGTTATGCAGGTTATTACCTCGTGCGCAAGAATCTTTCGCTTGCTGCACCAGACATGATCAACGATGGAATCCTCGATGCAGGTAAGGTAGGACTCGCTATGTCGGCCGTTTCCATTGCCTATGCATTCTCGAAGTTCATCATGGGTTCGGTATCAGACCGTTCTGATTCACGCAAGTTCCTCTGCGTTGGTCTCATTCTTTCGGCTCTTACCATGATCGCCGTGGGCGTTATGCCTTTTGGCGCAAATGTAGGTGTGAATACAGCCATTATCTTTGGCCTCATGCTAGTCGTGGGCTGGCTCAGTGGCTTCGGCTGGCCTCCATGTGGACGTATCATGGCTCACTGGTTCTCCCAGAATGAGCGAAGCTTCAAGATGAGTGCGTGGAACATCTCTCACACCATCGGCAGCTTCTCTCTTGGTTTTCTTGCTATCGCAGGCGTAGCACTCTTCGCTGACCTCGGCATCGCCCAGACCTGGAGAGGTAATTTCGTATTCCCAGCCATCATCGCTATAATCATCGCTGTATTCTGCTGGTGGGCTATTCGCGATACACCAGAGTCTTGCGGACTCCCTTCAGTTCAGGACTGGAGACAGGATTATTCAGGTGTCAAGAGCAAGGGCGCTACTGGCGAGAAACTCCCATTCAAGGCCCTCTTCGTGGACTATGTCCTCAAGAATAAGCTCCTGTGGGTAGTCGCTCTCTCAAACATATTCGTCTACATGGTTCGCTATGGTATCGGTGACTGGGCTCCTACATTCCTTCAGAACGCCGGCATCATGACCGCTGCTGAAAGTAAGATTGCCTTCTCGGTACATAACATTGTAGGTGCTGTCGGCACACTCCTTTGTGGTCTTGCTACTTCGAAGATCTTCAAGGGTCGTTGCGCTCCTATGAATACCATTTGCATGCTTGCATGTATGCTTGGTGTGCTTATCTACTGGTTTGTAGGTGCTGGTTATGTGGAGATGTCGCATGGCATGCAGAAGACTCTCGTCTATGTGGCGCTCTGCCTCATAGGCTTCTTCATCTATGGACCTGTAGCCCTCACTGGTGTGCAGGCTCTCAACCTTGTCCCTAAGAATGCTGCAGGTACCGCTGCTGGCTTTGTAGGCCTCTTCGGCTACTTCCTCGGTGATGCCATCTTCTCAAAGATCATCGTCGGTGGTGTTGCGAATTCAGCTGGCTGGAATGCAGCAAACCTCACCGTAGCCATTGGCGCTGGTGTCGGTGTCATCCTTTGCGCACTTCTCATCAGACCTGAATCTAAGCAGCAGGCATAAAAGAAAATGACGTATCTTACTAGAATAATCTCATTAATAGTCGCTTCGGTGACTCTTCTTGGATGCCAGAAGCCACAGGAAGAGACATTTGACGTGCAGTTCAATGTCCCTGCAGAGGTGACAATCACCTCTGAGGACACTGAACTCTCTTTCGTCATCCTGTTTGGTCATGCTCCACTCACAAGCGATGTTATCGTCTTGAACTCTACTTCGGCTGGTTCACACGACTGTGCCATCAAGTCGGTAGGGGAAAAGAAGTTCACCATCTCATTGTGGAAAGGCATCAGCAGTGGCAAATATACAGTTTCAGTAAAGCGTGGCACCAAGGTACTTGAGGTTGGCACGATGAACCTCACGGTGAACCGTGGTGGCGATATCAAGCCAGATGCAGGCACTACAGTCTACGGCATTGTGACTTGTGATGACAAGCCAGTGGCAAATGTAGTGGTATCCGATGGCGTGCTAGTGACTAAGACAAACGAAAAAGGTATCTATCAGCTCAAGTCTGACAAGAAGTATGGTACGGTTTTCATGAGCGTACCAGAAGGCTATGAGGCTCTTCTCGACGGAGTGCTCCCTGGTTTCTGGAAAAAGTTGAATCAAGCCACTATGAGCGCCCAGAGGGCTGATTTCGAACTAAAGAAGGTCGACAATCAGAATTTCACACTTTATGTGATGGGCGACATGCACCTTGCAAACAGAAATGGTGACATTGGCCAGTTCCGCACACTCATGAACGACTGGCAGAATACCATTTCGACTACCGCAGGTCCTCAATATGGCCTTACACTGGGTGACATGACCTGGGACATCTATTGGTACGCAAACAACTTCATGTTCGGCACCTACAAGAGTGAGATAAACAACGACATCAAGGGCATCTCATTGTACCACACCATGGGCAACCATGACAATGACTACCGCAAGGATGGTGACTTCGACAAGGAGATTGCGTATAGGGAAAATCTCTGTCCTACCTTCTACTCGACAAACATTGGAAAGTTCCATGTCATTGTCCTCGATAACATTGACTATACCGGAACTCCTCATAGCGAAGACGACGCGAAGGGAAACATAACCGCCGACCACCGTGGCGAGTATGCCGTAGACTTCCCTAAGGAGATGATAGACTGGATGAAGAAGGATCTTGCTTATGTCAGCAAGAACACTCCGCTCATCATCACTTCGCATGCGCCTACACACATGCCGGCTTCTGCCACTTCTTTCAGTGACAGAGTGAATGGTACAAATGGTGGCGTCAATACAGCAAGTTTTGTATCTCTGCTCTCAGGATATAAGGTTCACTTCTTCTCAGGCCATACACATAATATGTTCGGTTATGAGAGAAGCAGCAGCTACTATGAGACAAACTGCGGTTCCGCTTGCGGCTCATGGTGGTGGTCTGGCCACCTCACACCTGGCATCAATCTTTCCCAGGATGGTACACCTGGCGGATATATGATTTGCAAGGCTGTGGGCACAGAACTTACATGGCAGTACAAGTCAGGCGGCTATCCTATCTCACACCAGTTCAGGTCATACGACATGAATGAAGTGAAAAAGGTTGTCACACCTGAGCTTGGCGCATCCAGGGCTAAGTGGCAGACCTATGTGGACAATGTAAATGGCTACGCAGCGAATACTGTGCTTATCAATGTCTGGGGCTACGACTCCAGCTGGAAAGTCGTCGTGACGGAGAATGGAAAGGAAGTTAAGGCAACCCCTATGATGGCTTATGATCCTCTTCACATGATTGCTTTGTCTGCGAAGAGATATAAGTCTGCAGAGAATCCTTCTTTCGTGACTTCCAGATGGTCTCACTTCTTCCTTGTGAACTGCTCTTCTGCAAACTCCACCCTTGAAATCAAGGTGACTGACCGTTTCGGAAATGAGTACTCCGAGACCATGAAGAGACCTAAGACTTTCTCTACTGATGCGTATTTGAAATAAAATATCATATACATAATTATTTAATCATTAACCAACCAATCACACGTTATGAAATTGTTGAAAGTACTTTCAATGGTTCTGTCAATGGCACTGGTGAGCACGACTCTCTTTGCCCAGACTGTGAAGGTATCCGGTAAGGTTTCTGACAACATCGGCCCAGCCGTTGGTGTCAGTGTAGTCGAGCAGGGTACCTCTAACGGTACAATTACTGATCTGGATGGCCTCTTTGCCCTGAATGTCAAGAAGGGCTCTACACTCGAGGTTTCATCGATCGGTTACAAGACGCAGTACATCCCTGTCTCTGGTGAGACCAGTGGCATCGAGATTGTACTTGAGGTTGACAATGAACTCCTCGATGAGGTCGTTGTTGTCGGTTATGGTACCCAGAAGAAGGTTAACCTTACTGGTGCCATCACTTCTGTGGACTCGAAGGAACTCGAGAACAGAAGTACCCATAACCTCTCAGTCATGCTTCAGGGTTCTGTACCGGGCCTTAATGTCTCTACATCAGCTGGTAACCCTGGTTCCACTGGTTCATTGAACATCCGAGGATTCACCTCAATCAACGGTGCTTCTCCTCTCGTTCTTATCGATGGATCAGTAGGTGATCTCGATAGAGTTAATTCAAATGATGTCGAGTCCATCTCTGTCATCAAGGATGCTGCAGCTGCTGCCGTTTATGGTGCACGTGCTGCATATGGTGTTATCCTCGTTACCACCAAGTCTGGTTCTGACAAGGGTGGCAAGGCTACTGTAAAGTATAGCGGCCACTTCGGATTTGAGGAGCCTACCACATCTACAGACTATGAGACCCGTGGTTACTGGTCAGTTTACACAGTCGACACATTCTGGGCTACCCAGCAGGCTGGTACCAAGTACACCACCTATACCGACGCTGATATGGCTCAGCTTCTTGCTCGTGTAAACGATAAGACTGAGAATCCAGCACGTCCTTGGGTTGTTACTGACTTCCGTAATGGTAGAAACCAGTGGGTTTACTACGCAAATACAGACTGGTGGCATGAGATGTACGTGGATCAGCATCCAGTACAGAAGCACAATGTATCAGTCAGCGGTGGAAACAAGGACGTAAGATACTTCATTTCTGGTGGCTATGATGAGCAGACAGGTATCATCAAGCAGAATCCAGATGTATTCCAGAAGTACAATATCCGTTCGAAGATTGACGCAAAGCTTAACAAGTACATGCGTCTTTCAAACAACACCTCATATTATAGTTCAGAGTATGCATGGGTAGGTTCTGGTTCTGTCCAGAATGCCATCCAGTATTCTGCTCGCCATGCGCTCGCATCGTTCCCTCTTCAGAACCCTGATGGTTCATGGCTTTATGCTACTCCTATGATCAGTGGTAACTACAACGTAGCAAACGGTCGTCATATTGTCCTTGGTACTGAGTATGACAAGAACTCTACCAAGAAGAATGACTTCAACACCACCACTGAGCTTAGAATTACCCCATTCAAGGGACTTCAGATTGTTGCAAACTACACTTACAGACTCTTTGACAACAAGAATACTGCTCGTAGCACAAACTTCGCATACAGACAGTATCCAGATGCACCTACCGAGTACTATACCACCGGTGCAGGTCAGGATGAGCTTTCTGAGAGCATCACTACCTATGTATATAAGGCAGCCAATGCTTTCGCTACATATGAGAATACTTTTGCAAACCATCACCTCACCCTTACAGCCGGTATGAATGCTGAGACTCAGCACAACAAGTCTATCTCAGCCACTGGTCAGAATCTCCTTTCAGAGACCCTCAACGACCTTAATCTTGTCGGACCAGATGCTACTGGTAATGTCATCACCACAGTCGGTGGTGGCCAGACAGAGTATGCTCTCCTCGGCTTCTTCGGTCGTATGAACTATGACTATGCTGGACGTTACCTCTTCGAGGTTTCTGGCCGTTATGATGGAACTTCACGTTTCGCAGCAGGTCACAAGTGGGGCTTCTTCCCTTCAGCATCATTCGGTTGGAGAGTATCTGAGGAGCCTTGGTTCGCTGCTGCCAAACAGACCGTGAATAACCTTAAGTTCCGTGCATCTCTTGGAACTCTTGGTAACCAGAACGTTTCCAACTTCGCATATCTCCGCCAGATTTCCATCAAGGACTTCGCAGGATATTCATTCGGCGAGGGTACTACCATGTCCAAGTACGCTGGTATTGGCGATCCTAAGGCAGGTGACCTTACATGGGAGACATCGTATCAGTACAATGTAGGTATCGATGCTGCTATGCTCAACAACAAACTCGAGTTTACAGCTGAGGCTTATATTCGTGATACCAAGAACATGCTTGTAGATGGTGATAAGCTTCCTGGCGTTTATGGCGCAGATGCTCCTCAGTCAAACTCAGCTGACCTTCGTACTCGTGGTTATGAGCTCTCTCTCTCATGGAGAGATCAGTTCAACCTTTTCGGAAAACCATTCGGTTACTTCGTAAGAGCTTCTATGTCTGACTATGATTCTCATATCACCAAGTACAAGAACAACCCTAACAACCTCCTTTCTACCTATTACGAGGGAATGCGTATCGGCGACCTCTGGGGATTCCAGGTGGACGGTCTGTTCCAGTCGGATGAGGAAGCTGCAGAGTACATGGCCAATGAGTGTAATCTCATGACCGGTAATCTCTGGTCAACCATCTCTAACCGTATGGTCGGTGGTTTCCGTGCTGGTGACCTCAAGTATAAGGATCTCGATGGTGATCATGTTCTTACCTATGGTCTTACCGATATGGTAGACGAGAATGGCAACCCTGTGGCAGTTCAGTCTCTCAAGAACCACGGTGACCTTGTAAACCTTGGTAATACTCTTGCTAGCCTCCAGTATGGTATCACTCTCGGCTTCGATTACCTTGGCTTTGACTTCCAGGCATTCTTCCAGGGAACTGGTAACCATGTTTGGTATCCTGATGGATTCAACTATGCATTCTGGGGACCTTACGGATACTCTTATGCATCGTTCATCCCTTACAACTTCTACCAGGATATGGTTTGGACTCCAGAGCACACTGATGCTTACTTCCCAAGACCACGTGCCTACTCAACCACTGGTGGTGAGCTTTCTATCGTAAATAGCTACTATCTCCAGAATGTACGCTATCTGCGTCTGAAGAACCTCACCTTCGGCTACACAGTTCCTAAGCAGATAACCAACGCTCTCAAGCTCGAGAAGGTACGTGTGTACTTCTCAGGTGAGAATCTCCAGTACTGGTCTCCTATCAAGAAGATCACCAAGTACCTTGACCCAGAGTCTTCATTCAGCCGTGCATCAGCATCATTCATGCGTGCGTCAGGATCAAGTGTATCTGACCACATGGCTTATCCTTGGCAGAGAAGCTTGCTTCTCGGTGTTGACATCACATTCTAATGAGGAGGACAATGATTATGAAAAAGATACTTTTACCAGCAGTAGCACTTGTACTCGGACTCGCGTCATGCAATATGCTTAATACAGTCCCAGAGTCTACACTTGCTCCTGAAAACTATTTCAAGACTGAGACTGACCTTCAGCTCTTTTCAAATACATTCTATAACAATCTTCTTGATAAGGAGCCATACAACGAGCAGTCAGACTTCAATACAAAGAACGAGATCTCAGCCGTCATGAAGGGCGGTGACCAGAGATCCATCCCTGCTTCTGGCGGTGGCTGGTCATGGACCAATCTCCGTAAGATGAACACACTTCTCGCTCACATGGAGAACTGTGATGACAAGGCTGCTGTAGCTAAGTACACAGGTGTTACCAAGTTCTTCAGAGCTTACTTCTATTTCGACAAGGTCCAGAGGTTCGGCGACGTTCCTTGGATCGACAGAGAGCTTGCATCGGATGATGAGCAGCTTTTCGATCCAAGAGCAAGCCGTGATGTGATCCTCGAGCACATGATCGAGGATATCGATGAGGCTATCAGTCTCCTTCCAGATGCAGTGAGCATGTACAGAGTGAACAAGTGGACTGCGCTTACACTCAAGGCAAACTTCTGCCTCTATGAAGGAACATGGCGTAAGTATCATGCAAACGATGTATTTGCAGTTGATGGCAAGCCAGCTAGCTATTTCCTTGAGCTCGCAGCAGATGCAGCTGCTCAGGTAATCGCTTCTGGTAAGTACTCACTTGCTCCAAACTATCTTAAGCTCTTTGCTGACCCAGATGGTGATAAGAATGAGTACATTCTTGCTATCAAGAATGATTTCAGCCTTGCCATCTTCAACAACTCTACAGGTCAGGCACTCCAGACCACTCAGGGTTGCCCAGGACTTACCAAGAAGTTTGTTGATACATTCCTCATGAAGGATGGTTCACGCTTCACTGACAAGGAAGGTTGGGAGACCATGCAGTTCGTAGAGCAGGTGGCTGATCGTGATCCACGTCTTTCACAGATCATCAGAACCCCTGGCTACAAGCGTATCGGTGGAACTGATGTACTTGTACCTGATCTCTCTTGCTCAAACACTGGTTATCATCAGGCTAAGTACCTCATGGATTGCACCCTCGAGGGCGTAGACCGAGTAACACGTTCATACAACGATATGCCGGTCTACCGTTATGCTGAGGTACTCCTCATGTATGCTGAGGCCAAGGCTGAGCTCGGTACCATTACTCAGGAGGATCTCGACAAGTCTATCAATGTCATCCGTGACAGAGCAGGCATGCCACATCTAGATCGTGGTGTAGCTCTTGATCCATACCTCGTTTCTGACAAGTATGGTTACCTTAATCCTATCCTTCGTTCAGATCCTAATGTGGCTATCATCACTGAGATCCGTCGTGAGCGTGGTGTTGAGCTCGCATGGGAGGCTAAGCGTCTTGCTGACGTAATGCGTTGGGCAGAGGGTAAGTGTATGGAGCAGCCTATCTATGGTATGTACTTCCCAGAGCCTGCAAACAACTATGACAAGGATGGTAAGCACTACGAGTATGGCGAGTATGATATGGACGGTGACGGTGTTGTTGACTACTGTCTCTGGACCGGTACCAAGCCTAAGACCACCGCTAAGTATGTCCTCGAGATGGGCAAGACTGAGGGTGTAGTCCTCACAGAGGGCAATCATGGCTATGTCATCAGACAGGTCGTTAAGGATGCTTCAGCTCCTCATGGATTCAAGGAGGTCGCCAGAAACTTCAATGAGTCTCGTGACTATCTCTATCCTATTCCTTCCCAGGAACTTATCCTTAACAATAACCTCAAGCAGAATCCTGGTTGGATTTAATCATTAATTGGAAGTAATCATGAAAATGTTTAACAGAATATCAATTGCTCTGCTCTCTCTTGCTGCAGCGCTTGGCGTATCTACCAGCTGCGTGAAGGAGATTGTAAAGGAAGCTGACGCTGTGATGGTCAGCGAGCAGAACATGACTTTCCCAGCAGCGGCGTCAGCTCAGACACTTACTGTCTACGCTGATGGCGACTGGGTAGCAGATGTTACTGAGGAGTGGTTCAACATCACTCCAAAGAGTGGTACTGGTACTGTGGACGTGACTGTTGAGACTACAGAGAACCTTGGCACAGATCCTCGTGAGGGCTACATTGTCATCAAGGGTTCAAGAATCGTTTCTGATCTCACAGTGACAGTATACCAGAAGATGGACCGTTTCCGCGATACTGCTCCTGCGTCTATCGCAGAGGTAGCTGCCATGGCAGAGGGTGACCTCGCAAAGGTTCCTAACTGTCGTGTTGTGGCTATGACCACCACCGGTTTCGTCGTAGCTCAGGATGACAACTTCATCTATGTCAATGGTACCGACAAGACTCTCAAGCTCGGTGACATGATCACCGTTACCGGTGATGTCGTCAAGTTCAATGACATCAACGCCATCAAGCTTGAGGATGCATTCCTTTCAGAGAATGGAAGTGTTCCAGAGTATGAGGCTCAGGATATCACCGAGGAAGCTGCATTTGCTCCAGGTGCTGTCAAGTACGTTAAGTTCGACGGCTCATACGCAGCAGGTAAGCTTGCTGTAAATGATAAGACATTTGCTTCAGTTCTCAATCCTCTTGCAGAGCTGAACATGGATCAGTGGGAGCGTCATAAGATCACTCTCTATGGATTCTATGTAGGTGAGGCTAGCAATGTTCACGTTATCGTTCCTGTAGCAGTGGAGGATATCGCTCTCGAGGGCCAGATTCTTGCCCAGTTTGAGATTGAGACCAGTGCATTTGCTGATGCAAACAAGAACACATTCCCTACGACCAGGTCATTCTCAGCTATCGAAGGCCCAGGCTCTATCACTTACGTTCCATTTGATATCGAGAATACCGATCCAAACCAGAAGTATGTGATGGATATCTCAGGTAATGACCCACGTTGTACAGGCCCATGGCCAGGTGACTATTGGCTCATCGTTGCTGATACACCTGTGAAGGCAGGTGCTGAACTTCAGATAAAGCTCGGAGCTCGTACATCTGCTACTGGTCATAAGTACTGGATCCTTGAGTACCTCGATGGTAAGCTCTGGAAGACTGCTGGTACTGAGCTCATGTCTACAGATATGCCTGCAGGACAGAATGTCGCTTATACCCATGCGATGAATTCTGATGGTTCTACAAACGTAGCTATCAAGGAGAATGTCATCATCACCAAGAACATGGACAAGATGCAGTTCCGTTTCCGTTGCGCAGCAAACTGGCAGGCAAACGGTTCAGGCGCGCTTGCAGCACGTAATGGTGGTTCGGCTCGTCTCGCTGTGAAGAACGCTTACCAGCCAGTCATCATCCTTCTCAAGGACGGCGATGGAAATGCTACAGAGGATCCAGAGCCTATCTACGCAACTGTAGAGACTTCAGCTAAGCTCCTCACCTTCGAGGGTATGCCAGCTGAGCCTAAGGTCCTCAAGGTTAAGTCAACCCATGACTTCACTATCAATACTACTGCTCCTTGGCTCCACCTCAGCGCTACTGAGGGCGTAGCAGGTGAGCAGACCGAGATCGAGGTCAAGTGTGATACTACCGCTCTCTCAACTCTCCGTCAGTCAGTTCTCACCATCAAGTCTGAGGATACTGTAGTTGAGATCCCTGTTGTGCAGTCTGCTGCAGGTCAGGATCTTGATGCATTCATCTCAGTAGGTGCAAACTCTGCAGAGGTGGGTTACAAGTCACAGTCACTTACAGTCAAGGTTCAGTCAACAGATGCATATGAGGTTTCTTCAGATGTAGACTGGATCTCACTCACTCCATTCACAAAGAGCATGGTGAACAAGACCGAGGAGACTCTCTACATCGCTGAAAATGAAAGCTCTGTAGAGGATAGGGTCGGTCACGTGACCTTCGCTATTCCTTCAAAGAATGTCGAGACTGTCCTTACAGTCAAGCAGGGCCACAAGCCAGCTGCTCCTTCAAACACCATCTTCGAGGATGACTTCGAGTGGATGCGCTCATACATTGATTATTACAATGCAAACTCAGGTAAGGTAGTCGGCAAGACCATTGAGGACAAGAATGCTTCTGCAAACTCTCCTCAGATCTACGACTCTAACTTCGTAGGCCTTACTGATGCATTCGTAAAGCGTGGCTGGTCAGACCTAAATGCTGCAGGCAAGATGGTTTACATCAACGATGCATACCTCAAGTTCAGCAAGACCGGTGGAAATAACACCGCTGTCGCTATCTCACTCGAGCAGTATCTCCCTACCACTATGGATCTCACTGTATCATTCGACTATGCAATGCAGATCCAGGGCTCAGGTACCGTGGATGAGGGTCCTATCGTACTCAAGGTTCTCGGTGATGGTACTTTTGAGAATGGCACAAAGTACAGTGATCCTATCACTACCGCTCAGAAGACAGGTGAGCTCTTCTGGAACAAGGCTGAGGGCATCCGTATCAACGGAGCTTCAGGAAACACCCAGATCGTATTCATCAATGGTAGAGTGATCAATGGTGATGGTTATAATTGGTCTGTATCAGGTGCTGGTCGCTTCTTCCTTGACAATGTCAAGATCGAGAAGGCAAAGGCTGCTCCTCAGGTCATCTGGAGTGACAACTTCGATTGGCTCAAGGAGATGATCGCAGAGTACAATGCGGCAAACTCTAAGCCTATCGGCAACTCAGTTGAGGGTCATACTCCAGCAGAGTATGCGGATGCTTCAGGCGCAAATGCCCCTAACGCATATACAGCTGAGCCATTCAAGTCAAAGTTCCCTGCAGCCCTTGCTGCTGCAGGCTACACTGACCTGAACGCGGGCGCAAAGGTTATCTATCCTCAGGACACTTACCTCAAGTTCGGTAAGACCAGCGCTCACACCAGTCTTCAGTTTGCACCATTCGCTTCACAGAGCGGTGCTGCTGACTATGAGCTCTCATTTGACTGGTGCCGTCACGTGCAGGGAACTGCTACTATCGACCCAGTTGAGCTCGTAGTTGTACTTACTGGTGACGGTATGTTTGAGAATGGAACAAAGGTCAGCGATCCTCTTACGACTGCACAGAACTATGTGGTTAAGGATGATTCTATAGGTGAGCCTGGTATGGCTGAGATGTTCTGGACAAATTCTACAGTGAAGATCTTCGGTGCTACAGCGGCTTCCAAGGTTAACATTGTCTACAAGGAGTGTCTCAAGGATGACGGTACCTATAACTGGACAGTTTCAGGTGCACACCGCTACCATATCGACAACATCAAGGTTGTGAAGTAAATCTCACACACCCATAATACGAAGAGTCCGACGCAATCGCGCCGGACTCTTTTTTATGCCTTTAAGAAATGTTTTATTATCTCTTCCTGCGTCTATAGATTATTGCAGCTCCAAGGACGGCTATAAGACCTGGAATGATATAACCGTAGAGATTCTTTATCCAAGGAATCTGCATTGGAGTAATCTTTATGTCAGAGTCTCTGTGGGGCTTGTGAGCGGCTGAGATAGGGAACTCTCCGTAGCAGAGCCAGCGGAATGAGTGAGGCAGCATGTCGAAGTTGTACGCTCTATTCTGCTGCCTGCTGGCGAGCTGGAGGAAGGAGTTGCTATAGCAGTCTGCATCACCCACGACGATGATTCTCTGCTCCTTGTCTTCACCGGTGCTGCGCTTTAGGGCGAGTGCCAATGCCTTCGATCCCACAGTCGAAAGTGTGTCACTCCTAAGCAGCGTGATAGGGCTGAATATGCTCGTGTCGATTGACTCCAATGATACGGCTCCAGGCATTTCCACTGAAGATGTGGCTTGGTATCGCATCATTGACCTGTAGAATCCCTTCATCTCATCGGCAGCAGCCTGTGTGGCGCGCCCGGAAACATTGTTTTCGCTATCTATATCTACACCAGCTTTGACTCCGAAGCGTGATAGAAGTGGATTTATTATTTCCTGTCTTCCTGCGTCAGTCAGAACCATGATGTTTCCCCCTCTCTCGATGAATGAGTCTACGGCTGCGAGGTCATCATCAGAAAATGATCTTAAAGGGTCAGGGATGAAAAGAATGTGTATATTCTCTGGCACGCCTTCGCTGAGTACGATCTCCTCAAGGTCGAAGCCTTGGTTGATCATGGCATTCCTGAAGCGTCCATTGGTGGCGAAAAGGGAGAAGTCCCTGTCGCTTTTCCTCTTCACTGAGCGCTCTCCGTGTCCTGTGACTGTAGCCACCTTCACAGGGTCCTTTATCATCTTCTTCATCGCGGACGATATCTCCTTCTCCTGAGGGTGGTGGAACATGTCGTCAAATAGCCTCAGACGCGCCTCTTCGCCGCTCTGGCGTCTAATCACGCGCACGAACTGATAGCCTTCCTCTGCGAGGTCGATCTCATCTTTCAATGATTCTGCGGTGACGAGCTTGGCATTCTTGTATCCCTTGATCTTCGCTATTTCCTTCGCGATCTGCTCCTCGCTCATGCCAGGATATTTGTTCAGAATGGAGGTGTCCTTGATAGGAGAATAGTAGTAGACATACTTCATCTTCATCTCAGGCTTGAATCTGAGATAGTCCTTGAAGTGCTCCATGTCTTTCATCTGCTTGCTTGGCACATAGCTACTGAATTCCTCATCCTGGACATCGACGTAGGTCGTGATGGTCATGCCACCGGGAAGCTGCTTCATCACTTCCTGGCTCTCCTCTGAGAGTGTGCGTGAATCAGCGTATGTGGCGTCCCAAAAGGCCTTGAGTGATGGGCGGGAGCTGATGAAGCCCACGAGCACGAGGACGGCCAGGGCTGCGCCATAGCGCAGACACTTGCCGGCCGCTGTGCGTCTGGCCTTCCTGTTTTCGAGCAATATCACTGACAGTGCGAGGAAGAAGCCTGTCACTGCGAGGAAATAGATGATGTCATCTGTGCACACCAGGCCTCCCACCATCGTGCTTGCGCGTCCCTTGATGGAGAGCCAGTATGTGATCTCCCTGAAGAGGGGAGACTCCTGTCCTACTGTGCCGATGAAATTGAATACAGCCAGTGCACTGATGGTCGCCACCGCAGCCACCACCTGGTATGAGGTGAGAGTGGACATGAAGAGTCCAATGCTGCAGTATGTCATGATCAGCAAGAACATTGACAATAGGCACGCTAGCATCAGTGTCACGTCTGGATGTGGCACTACTAAGCAAACTGCGACTGCTGGTAGGGCCAGTATGCCCACAAGCACCAGCGTGCAGTATATCATGGCCAGGAACTTGCCGGCGATGATCTCCTTGCTGCTGACTGGTGATGAGTAAAGAAGCTTGTCCGAGCCAGATGCATACTCACGGCTCATGAGGTTCATGGTCAGCAGCGGGATGTATAGATAGATGCTGTCCTGGATGACTTCGTAGATACCCTGGCCTCCGAGCACCACTCCAGCTGTCGCGCTGAAAGTGATGGCTCGCCCAAGTGCCTTGATCTTCACTATCTCATTCAGGATGTCGTTGAAGGCGCCGCCTATCTGGGCAGCTAGCACTACAAGAAGTATCCATGCTACAGGTGAATAGAATAGGGTCGCAAGCTCTGTCTTTGCGATTCTCCTGATTATCCTGGTATCCATGTCTATGCCCTCCTTCTATGCATTAGCACAGCTACGGCCATCGCAAGTATCAGTAGAGGCAGGATGAATACATACGCTGCCTTGATGATGCCGATGTCATCGCTTGTGATGTTAAACGACGTGTCCATGGCTGGAATGCGGTCTATTCGTACAGGGAACCTTCCACCGGAAATCCAATGGAAACCCTTGGTTATCAGCCTATAATTTGCTGCCTCGAAGCCTTCGCGACCTATGGACATTTCCTGGTTTGAGAGGCAGTCTGCATCTGCTGCCACTAGAATTCTCTGGTCGCCCTTTGTCAATGCGTATGCAGTCACGAATGTGCCAAGAATCTCTCCTGATTTCTCATCGCACTCGACTATGTCGTCCTTGAAGCCACTGTAGTCGCTTTCAAGCCATGACTCTTTAGGAGTCGTGAGCAGTGCTTTGGCGTCGAAAGCGCTTTCTACGCTTTCAAGTGCCAAGCAGCCTGGCATGGTCACACGGGCATTTCCAGACGCTAAGTCATTGAAACAGTCGTCTATGGCGCCTACATTCTCTGCTTCCTTGGCGAGTACTAGGCTTGAGGAGAAGTCCTCGGACTTCTTCGCTATCTGCCGGTCCGAGACCTTGAGCCCAAGTTCGTCAAGCAGCGGCTTGACTACTTTCTGGTGACCGTAGTCAGTGAGAAGCATCATGTTTCCGCCACGGCTGAGATAGGACTTGTAATTCTCCATCTGCTGCTCGGAGAACTCCTCGGAAGGGTCTGCCACTATAAGCATGTCTATGCTCTCAGGGATGGCTTCGTCGAGAGAGACGTAGACTATGTCGAAACCTTGGTTTACAAGCGCATAGCGCTGGCTTGTGGTCACCGTGAAGTCACTGTAATCCTGTAGGGATGTCCCGCTCAATGTACGTTCTCCATTTCCTCTGGCGAATCCTATGATAGGAGGCTCTCCTGTGAGTTTCGACAGAGCTGCTGTGACCTCTGCCTCGGAAGGCTCCCTTTGATTGTCTGCGTAGTCGCGAAGCACAGATGTCTTTCCCTGGTAAATGACCTCGCGGACGAAAGCGTTTCCTTCGGCTTTCGTGACATCCACGTCCTTCATCTGTTCAGGTGTGCGGAACATCCTTGGATTCATGTTGTAGACGGTCGTGAAGTAATCTCTCGCTTCATCGAGTGTCATAGTCGACATCTTGGGACTTGTCTGCCTGCTCACACAGTCATCATAGTAATAGATGGTATGCTCCTCGATGTCTGGCTTGGTGAGCTTATACTGCTCGAATACGCTTCTTGGTGGCTGGCTTGAGAGCAAATACGGTGAGGAGTTGTTGTCAAACAGGTTTATGTAGTTGTTCACCACTATCTTTCCCTCCATCTGACGCACTATCTCCCTGGATCCTTCGGTGATGGAATTCTGTTTGTTCCTGGTTGCGTCATAGATGCCTATGAGCGACGGGCGTGAGCTGACGAAGCCTATGCCGGCCACGGCGATGAACAGTGCAGTGGCTACCGCACATCTTCTAGTCTTCGACAGGCTCAGTCGAGGGAAAGAAATTCTCATGACTGTGAGACCTACGAAAAGTAGTATGATGGCTACATAGTAGAAGAAGTCATCTGTCCTGAAGACACCTTCCATGAAGGCTGATGTCCTCGTGTTTATCGACAGCCAATGGGCAATGTTCCTGAGCACTTCGTAGTAGCGTCCCATGCTTCCTATCCTTCCCAGGATGGCGAGGGTCGCCAATGTACCTACGGCCGCAACCACCTGGTAGGTGGTAAGTGACGAGAAGAACAGTCCAATGGCGCAGGAAGCCAGGATCTGCAGATACAGTCCCAAAAGTCCTACGAGCACAGGTGCTAGGTCAAAGTTCGGAATGAAGAATACGCTTCCCATTACAGTGAGGGAAGGTATGATCATCAGACACAGTCCCATGATAGCTGCTGCGAGGAACTTTCCTATCACGAACTGAGTGGAGGTGACAGGGGATGAGTATACCAGCTTGATCGAGCCAGACGAGGTCTCCCTCGCTATGAGGCCCATGGTCAGAAGTGGGACATAGATGTAGATGTTCCGGACTATCGAAGCGAGGAAACCGGTAGGGTGGAGGTAGACCTGCGATGTTATGGGGAAATCATAATCATAAAGGTCCACTACGCTCACTATGGGTGAGAGCTCACTTATGAAGCTGGATGAAGTCAGTGCAGCGAATACGACCAGGATGAACCACGCAATCGGTGAACCGAACAATGCTTCCAGCTCCGTGCGCATGATGCGCCCTATGATGCGTGTACCTTTAGACATTGTTCTTCAACTTTCCTGAGAGTTGTGCAAATATCACGTCGAGGGAGGTGTGGTCGAGTGCGATTTCCTTCAGGTGCCATCCCTGCTGGATACTCTGCTCGATCACCTTCTCTGTGATCTCGTCGCTTCCGTTGAAGCGCACGCGGTAGCTGCCCTTTGACAGCTCCTCTACATTCAGGATATCGCCAATGGCTGCGAGCTCTTCCTTGGTCGGAGGTACACCGAAACTTGCTGTGAAGCTGTTTGGCACCACGTAGTCATTGAACTCCTTCATCGAACCGGCGAATACCACATGGCCGTGGTCTATCATCCTGATCTCGTCACAGGTAGCCTGCACCTCTGAGAGGATGTGGGTAGAGATGAGCACTGCGTGGTCTACGGCAATCTCCTTTACGAGGTTCCTGATCTCTACGATCTGGTTTGGATCCAATCCATTTGTCGGCTCATCCAGCACCACGAAGCGTGGGTCGTGGACAATGGCCTGGGCGATACCCACACGCTGCTGGTAACCTCCAGAGAGGTTCTTGATCAGACGGTTGCTGAAATGTGCTATCTCGCATCTTTCCTTGGCTGCGTCTACAGCCTTCCTGATCTTTGATGGGTCCATACGCCTGAGAACGGCGCAATGCACCAGGTACTCGTCTACTGTAAGGTCAGGATGAAGAGGCGGTTTCTGTGGGAGGAAACCTATTTCGCGCTTGGCCTCTACGGGGTTCTTTCTAAGGTCTATTCCATTTATGAGGACATCGCCTTCGGTCTGGTTAAGCACACCGCAGATGATGTTCATGGTTGTGGACTTTCCCGCTCCATTTGAACCGAGAAGGCCTAGAATGCCATTCTTTTCAATGGAGAAATTTATGTCCCTAATGGCCCAATCCACTGCATATCTGTGAGATAGGTGGATTACGTCTACTATGTTTGGCATTGTTAAGTGTCGTTTTTTTGTTTAGTTTACTGCTGTGATGTTATCTCCTTGATCACTTTGTCTGCTCTAGCATAACCATCAGCGGGTGCCTTCCATATAAGTGCAAGGATGGCGCAGCCAAGAAGACCCATTACGACAGAAACTACAAATACTGAGTTCCAACCGTAATTCTCAGCAAGTGCACCGAAGCCTACACCTGAGATGAGAGGTGCGATGTAGCCGAAGATGCCAAGGATACCATTGGCAGTGCCACAGGCGGAGCGGGTGGCCTGCTGGCTAGCACAGATGCCGAGGAGCGCCTGCGGACCATAGATGAAGAAGCTAGACATGATGATGCAGATGATGCTGAGCACGGTCGCGTTCTTTGGAAGCTGCCAGAATGCAAATACCATGAGGGTTGCGCCTATCGTGCAGATGAGGCAGGTCTGGTGTGCCTTCGACTTCATAACCTTGTCAGAGAACCAGCCGAAGAAAAGCATGCCCACGATGCCACCACCTATCTCTGAGAGTGCCACTACGGTACCTGCAAGGCCAATGCTGAGGCCCTTGAAGTCGGTGAGGATGCTGGTACCCCAGTCGAGGATGGTGAAGCGGATGATGTATACGAAGAAGTTTGCAAGCGCAAGCATCCAGATGATAGGATTCTGGTATACCATCTTGTTCATGAACTTGGTCTTCTGTGCAGATGTGAGTTCTGGCTCATTGTGTTTCTCCTCCTTTACTGCGCCCTCATCCTCCATCTCGCTGATTTCTGGGAGACCTACTGAAGAAGGAGTGTCGCGAAGTGCTGTATATAGCGCGAATGCGCCCACGATAGCTACTGCTGCGGGTATGGCAAAGCAAAGCTGCCATGAGCTATATCCGAACTTGTTGAGTATCCAGCCACAGAATACCGCGATGAGACCTGCGCCGATTGAATGTGACGCATTCCAGATGGACTGCTTGGTCGCGATTTCTGATGGCTTGATCCAGTGCGCCATGAGGCTGATGCAAGGAGGTACACCCATACCCTGGACATATCCATTTATCACCCAGAGTGAGCCAATGATTATGATGAGAGCAGAAGTGGCCTTGCCTTCTGTGTCGAGAACTGTGAAAATCGAGTTAAGTGCAGGGCTGAAGCAGATCGCGAGGTTGATTAAACCAGAGAAGATGAGGCCGAGTGTCATGATGATGCGCTTTTTGCCTCTGTCGACAATGATTCCGTTTACGAAACGCGAAACTCCATAAACTACACCATTGAGGGAGAGGAAGAGTCCCAGGCTAACCTTTGAGATGCCTAATTCTGATTCTAGTGCTGGGATGATGACACTGAAGTTCTTTCTGACGAAATAGTAGAGAGTGTAGCCGAAAATGAGGGCTATAAGAGTTCTCCACTGCCAGTAGTTGTACTTTTTCTGCTGTTCTGAAGTCATATTAGTGGTTATTTATTTAATTCAGTTTTATCGTAAATACAAAAGTACCTAAAAAATTCTTATTTTTGTTCTTCTACATATTTATATAAATGAAAACCACACTGAAACTTTCTGCAGGACTCGGCGCGGCAGCAGCTGCTCTCGCTGGTTGTAATTCTACTCCGCAGAAGCCTAACATAGTATTCTTCTTCGCCGATGATATTGGCGCTGAGGCATTTGGCTGCTATGGCGGTGCGGAGTATGAGACTCCAAATATCGATGCACTGGCAAATGTAGGCATTCAGTATATGAACATGAATGCCCAGCCATTGAGCTCTCCAAGTCGCGTGCAGCTTCTTACTGGTCAGTATAATGACAGAAATTACTCAGCATTTGGTTATATCAATGATGACGAGCATACCTTTGCTGAGCTCGCTCACATGGCTGGCTATAATTCGGCCATCATTGGCAAATGGCAGCTTGGTCGCGATAGGGGCATGATAGCTCGCATGGGCTTCGACGAGTCCTACTGCAGCCAGGTCGAGCTTTACCGCGAGGTGAGGGGAGAGACCCAGACTGATCGCTACGCGAACAGTATCTGGGACGTGAATGGTAAGAGCTATGACTTCGCCCTCTATGGACCAGCGTCGATGAAGGATAGGGCATTTGACTACATCGACAGAAAGGTGGCAGAGAATCAGCCTTTCCTCCTCTACTATACGGAGCCATTGGTACACACACCACACGTCACCACACCGGATGACGATGAGTGGGATGTGCGCTACGAGAGCCGTTTTACGAAGGGACAGGACACGTGCCACTTCCGCAGCATGGTGAAGTACCTCGACAAGCAGGTAGGGGAGATAGTGCAGCACCTCAAGGACCAGGGCGTGTGGGATAACACCATTTTCATTTTCTGTTCGGACAATGGAACCTCGACCCGTATTGTGTCGAAGCAGCAGGATGGCACTCGTGTGCGTGGCGGCAAGGGCGAACCAAACTATCGAGGCACACATGTGCCGCTTATCATCTGCTGGGGCGACAAGGTGAAGCCTCGTCAGGTGGAGCACCTCGCTGACCTCACGGACTTCTTGCCTACCTTTGCGGACATCATGGGCGTGAAAGTCCCTGAAGAGTGGCCTCTCGATGGAGTGTCTCTCTACCCTGAGATTTGTGGCAATGGTGACGTGCAGAAGGATTTGGTACTTGTGCATTTCAATCCTCTCTGGCCTACCACTCCATCGCCTAAGGCATCCCGATACGCGATGAATGATCAGTATGCATATTTCTGGGATGGACGCATCTATGACTATAGACATGACCCGAATTTCGAGTATTCGCCTGTCATGTATGATGAGGCTTCTGCGGAGCTGAAAGCCGCGGTGGCTGCACTTAAGGAACGCGTTGACCAGTTTGACGATTTCTACCCAGACAAGCCAGGAGCACCTCGTAGAGGCGCGTACAAGACCTTCTATGACTGGGCACCACCACAGAATCCATTTTAATTGTATATGAAAAAGATTATTTCCATTATTTCGCTTGCTCTGCTGCTCTTCCATGTGGCAGAGGCTCGTACCGTCAAGGGTAAGGTTAGCTGCCAGGGGCAGAACCTCAAGGGTGTGATAGTCACCGATGGAACAAATTTTACGACCACCAAGTCAAACGGTAGCTACAGACTCAAACTCAGTGACGAGGCTGTCTTTGTCTATGTGGTATCTCCTTCTGGATATACCGTGGATTTCTCTACTGGAACACCAGTTTTCTACAAGAGCGTGACTGATGCGAAAAAGTATGATTTCGAGCTTGTAAAGGGACAGGATGGTGATGACTATACCATTCTTGCTGTGTCAGATCCTCAGATGAAGACTGAGAAGCATTTCAAGAAGTTCTCAGGAAAGCCTCTTTCTGATATCAAGGAGCATGCTTCGCTGTATAATGCCAAGCACACTACCGTGGGACTTTCACTTGGTGATATAGGCTGGGACAGCATTTCTCTAATCAACCCTCTTTTCAAGGGAGCAATGTCAGAGGTCTGCGTTCCTTTCTATCCAGTGATTGGCAACCATGACTTCAATCGTGACAAGAAGCAGCGCGAGTCTCGTCGTGACTATGAGTCCTTCTTTGGACCTGTGAACTATGCATTCTGTGTCGGTTCAGACATCGTGATCGTACTTAAGAACATTATCTACGATACGAATAAGAAGTTTGCGGAAGGATATACAGATGAGGAACTTAACTTTGTAAAGAACCTTCTTGAGTATGTTCCTCAGGATCAGCATGTCATCATCGCTCAGCATAGCCCTCTCTATCGCTGGTTCAAGCATAAGGATGTACAGAATGGTGAGCAGATGCTTGAGCTTCTAAAGGGAAGAAAGGTTGATTTCATCTGCGGACACACCCACATTTCAAACCACCTTCGCTACTCTGACGATATCGTGGAGCATAACCCAGGTTCCATCTGTGGAACATGGTGGGATACTCAGTGGTGCAACGATGGTACTCCACGTGGATACGACATCTTCACCAGTGAGGCTGGCGAGTTCAGCTGGTTCTATCACCCTCTTGACTTTGACGATGACTTCCAGGTTAGCATCATCGGTCCAGGAGAGAGCAAATGGCATCCAAACTCTATCATTGCAAATGTTTGGGACGCTGATGATCAGTGGACTATAGAGTGGTATCAGGATGGAGTATATATGGGAGCGATGACCGAGACTACAGATGTGGATCCTCAGTTCATCAAGGCTATAAATGAGACTTTTAAGGGTAAGGAAATACCTGAGTATAAGCGTCCTCGCCAGAATATACACTATTATGCGGCAGAGCCTAGCCAGTACGCAAAGACTGCTACCATTAAAGTCAAGAGCCGTTTCGGCAAGTCATGGTCTTATGATGTCGACCTTACCAAATATGTGGATGTTCAGGGACATCGTGGAGGCGCAGGACTCATGCCCGAGGATACCAAGTCATCTATGAAGCATGCTATGGATCTGGGCTGTAACACACTTGAGCTTGATCTTCAGATCTCGGCAGATAGCCTGGTTGTGGTTTCTCATGACAGTTATTTCCATTCACGTCTCGCGACCCGTCCAGATGGCAGTCTCGTGCAGAAGGATGAGCCTAAGGAATATCTTTTCACCATGCCATATGACTCTATCGCCAAGTACGATGTGGGTCTCAGGGCAAACGATGTTTGGCCTACCAAGGTACTCGTTCCAGAAGTCAAGCCTCTTCTTGTAGACCTTATTGATTTCTGTGAGACCTATGCTATCGAGAACAAGCTCAGCATGCCTAGATACAACATTGAGATCAAGTCAAGGGAAGGCAAGGGAGAAGGTAAGGACTGGCCTGACTATGTGGCGTTCGCAGATCTATGTATGCAGGATCTTCTAAGCTTTGGACTTGGCGACCGACTCGTGGTTCAGTGTTTTGATGTAAGGGCTCTGAACTACATGCATGAGGCATATCCAGGAGTTATCCTCTCTTATCTTACCGACTCAAATCAGCCTGATTATGACGAGTTCATGTCACTCCTTAACTTCACTCCAGACTGGCTGAGCCCTCATTATTCAGTAGTGACTAAGGAGATGGTCGACAGATGCCATGCAAGCAATATTAAGATTGTTCCATGGACCGTGGATAATCCTGAGGACATGCAGAAACTCATCGATTTGGGTTGTGATGCAATAATTACTAACTATCCAGACAGATTAATTGCCATAACTAGAGGATATTAGTTTATTTATTGGAAAAAGTCTTGTAACTTTGCAGACTGTTGGTTAGACTATTAAGCTACAAGTTAGTATAGAGGGTGGCCAAGAATAAGGCTGCCCTTTTTGTTGGTTAAGATATTATGATTGGAGACTTTATCCAGAGGATTACGGACTTTGTCTGTGGTTATCCTCTTTTTATCCTCTTGATAGGCGGTGGCCTATTCCTTTTCCTTTATACAGGAGCATTGCCTCTGAGAAAGTTCGGCTTGGCTATAAAATCGCTGAAAATGAAGCAGCGTGGAGAGGGCCAGGTGAGCTCGTTCCAGGCCCTTATGACCACTATCAGCTCCACTGTCGGCATGGGAAACATTGCCGGAGTGGCCATTGCCCTTTGTGTGGGTGGCCCTGGAGCCATCTTCTGGATGTGGATCAGCGCTCTTTTGGGTATGACGACGAAGTTCTTTGAGGGTACACTGGCCATTCTCTATAAAGGAAAGGACGACCAGGGCGTAGCACAGGGAGGTCCTATGTACGTCATCACTGAGGGAATTTCCAAGAAGCTCAAGCCTCTTGCCGTATTCTTCGCCGTAGCGGCTCTTTTCGGATGTCTCGTGGTGATGCAGGCAAATCAGCTCGCCGAATCCATTGTGACAGTATGTCTTGAACCTCTCGGCGCGACTGATGGCTTCTGGCTCCGCTTCGCTGTCGGATGCGTTATCGGCGCCATCGTCGCTTATGTCATTTTCGGTGGCCTCAAGCGCATATCGAATGTGGCTACCAAGATAGTCCCTCTCATGGTAGGTTTCTATTTCCTCATGGTGTTCGGCGTCATGATCGCCTACTACGACCGTCTCCCTATGGTGTTTGGTGAAATCTTCCGCGGCGCGTTCTGCTGGAAGGCAGGCTTTGGCGCGTTGGCTGCTGTGGCCTTGACCGGTGCGCGTAGAGCGATGTATGTCAATGAAGCCGGCGTCGGTACCGCAGGCATGATGCATGGCGCATCGATGAACGCAGAGCCTGTGCGCGAGGGCCTCGTGGCGATGCTTGGACCTGCCATTGACTCCGGATTGGTCTGCACCCTTTCTGCCATTCCGATGATCATGGCAGGCATGTACAATGTAGAGGGCGTCGAGGGTCTCTCGATCGCATTGAACTCCTTCGATGTGCTCATCCCATACGTGGGCAAGTATCTCCTTGAGTTTGTGGTGACTATCTTCGCTTTCTCCACAATGTTCTCGTATTCATACTACGGAACCATGTGTACATCATATCTTTTCGGTACAAAGCACGCACAGAAGTACCGCTATTTCTATGTGCTCTCCATTGTCGCTGCCAGCGTCATCTCGCTTGAGGTCGCAGTCAGCATCATGGATCTCGCATTTGCACTCATGGCGGTTCCAAATATGTTCGCAGTGTTCTATCTGGCTCCGAAGGTAAAAGCCAGATACAAGGAATATTTCAAGAATAACTAGATGAACTGAAAGTTCACGCTGTCAAACAGGCCTTTATCTGTCAGTTTCAGCTCTGGAATGACAGGTAGGCACATGAATGCCAGGGTGATGAAAGGAGAATGGAATTTGCATCCTGCACTTTCGATTACCTCCTGAAGAAGTGTGCATCGAAATGCCAGTTCATGTCCGCATAGTGGGGAAATGATACCAGCGATTGGGAGAGGCAAATCTTCCATGATTGTGCCATCGCTGACTGCTACGCCACCTTTCATCTCTATTACGCGATTAACTACCTTCACCAGTTCTCTGTCGTCACTTCCGACAGCGACTATGTTATGGCAGTCGTGGGCAATGCTCTGGGCCACAGCCCCCTTTGTCAGTCCGAAACCCTTGATATAAGCGACCTTAGGCTTTGCACCTTTAGTGTATCTGTCAAGGACAACCATTTTCTGCACTGAATCGTCCACAGGACCTTTCTCGTGTTTTGTGAACAAAGATCCATCTGAAGCCACTATTATATCCTCTTCTTTTGTGGTGATACGCGCGATGTCTTCCTCCGATATAGGAGAGGCATTGAAATTATTAATCATGTGCAGTACGAGATCCCTCTGGACCCGTACAGAACGCTCTAGTATGCGGCTCGCTGTGTATTGACCCTTTGATGAGTAGACCTTCTCTCCATTGATGTATGACTTGATCACGCGGAAATGTTCGGAAAGGTCAGTCACGACTATGAAGTCGGCGGGATCACCTACCTGGAGTAGGCCTGTCGGAATGCTATAATGCTTCACAGGAGTCAGGCATGCTGCAGTCAGAATATCCATGATGTCGTACCCATCGCTGATGGCTCGTCTGACTATTCGATCTATATGTCCTCTGACGAAATCATTTGGATGACAGTCATCTGTGCATAGCATTACCATACCTGGCGCCTCTGCGATAAGAGGTGATAGCGCTGCGTAATCTTTTGCCGCAGAACCTTCCCTGATCTGAACTATCATTCCACTGTTTACTGCAGCACGACCAGTTTCGATGGTGGTGCACTCATGGTCTGTGGATATCCCTGCCTCTGCATATTTGCTTCTGTCTGTTCCTACAAGACCCGGTGCGTGCCCGTCTATTGGCTTTCCGGCAGCCTTTGACGAAGCGATTTTAGCCATCACTTCTGGATCCTTGGCGATGACGCCAGGGAAATTCATCATTTCAGCGAGGAAGTAGATGTCATCCCTTTTCATGAAATTGTCTACCTCTTCCGGTCCCAGAACAAATCCTGAAGTCTCAATCTCTTTACTGCATGAAGGAACGCAAGATGGCATGCCGAAGACAAAGCGGAAATCTGCCAGCTTGGATAGATCAAGCATCAGCTCGATACCTGCGCTTCCCATGACATTGGCAATCTCATGAGGGTCGCAAACAGCACCGATGGTTCCATGTCGAACGGCAATCCTTGCGAACTCCACAGGAGTCATCATAGAACTCTCAATATGGACATGTGAGTCAATGAATCCAGGCATATAGTATGGGCTGTTTTCATCAACCTCGCATTCTTTGATGGAGCCAATCTTTCCATCCACAATGGAGAGCTCTCCACCATAGATGCGTCTCGCTACTATATCGACGATGTGTCCTTTGAATAATGATCTGTTTTCCATAATTAAAATATTACTCAGACAGTTCAAGCCAACGGAGTTCTTTCTCGTCCAGCAGCGCCTTGACTTCCTCGTAACGTGCCGAGATTTCGGTGATCTGCTCGTAGGGGAGTGAACCTCCTGAGAGTTTTTCTTCAAGTTCTTTCTTCTCGTCGCCAAGGCTCACGAGGTCTAGTTCTATCTGTTCAAGCTCTCGTGTCTCCTTATAGCTGAGCTTGCGCTTCTTTGGCGCTTCCTGAGGCTTCTCAACAGGCTTTTTATCAGATGTTTCCTTTCCCTTCTGGAGTTTTTTCTGTTCCGCTTCATAGTCCTTGATGTATGACCTGTATTCGCTGAATTTGCCGATGAAGTCTTTAAGTACTCCATCCCCACAGAATACCAGCAGATGGTCTACAAGCCTATCAAGGAAATGCCTATCGTGAGATACGATGATAAGGGAACCCTTGAATGCCAGCAGGTACTCCTCTAGAACATTGAGCGTAACGATGTCAAGGTCATTGGTAGGCTCATCCAGAATAAGAAGATTTGGGTTCTGCATGAGGATGGTGAGTAGGTATAGACGCCTTCTCTCGCCTCCAGATAGCCTTCCGACCTTGGTGTTGAGCATCTCGTGAGGGAAGAGGAACTGGCCGAGCAGACGCGTGTCATTGACCGTTTCAAGTACAGTCTGGTCCTCGTCGAACTTCATGCCGCTCTGGTGGTAGTAACCTATCTTCAGGGACTCTCCACGCTCTATCACTCCTGTAGTTACGCCTCCCTGAGGCACGCCTGTGAGGAGGTTTATGAAAGTACTCTTTCCTACACCATTTCTTCCTACTATGCCCACACGCTCGTAGCGCTGGAAATTGTAGGTGAAATGTGACAGATAGCATTTGTCGTCATAGTAGAAAGACAGATCCTTGCAGTTGATGATTTTGGTGCCGAGTCTCGATGCTTCACCCAGATCGTCCGCTATACGGACTTGTTTCGATGTGTAAGTATCTTCTGCTCTGTCCTTTAGCTCATAGAAAGCATTGATTCGATACTTCGCTTTTCCGGATCTTGCACAAGGGGTGGCGTGTATCCATTCGAGCTCGCGTCTGAGGATGTTTCTCACCTTGTCAGTCTCTGCGTTGTAGTTTTCTATCCTTTCCTGACGCTTCTCCAGGTAGTTTTCGTAGTCGCCACGGTAGATGTAGACATTTCCTCTATCCATCTCCATGACTGTGTTACATACTCGATCCAGAAAATACCTGTCGTGAGTGACCATGAAAAGGGTGCAGCGCGAGCGCTTGAGGGTGTTCTCAAGATACTCGATGGCATCGATGTCGAGGTGGTTTGTCGGCTCGTCCATGATCAGGAAATCGGCGTCCGTCGCCAGCATCTGGGTGAGTGCCACTCTCTTAACCTCTCCACCCGATAGGTTCGACATCTTCGCGTCAAGGGCAATGCCGAAGTCAGTGAGAATCTGCTTCACACGAAGCTCATACTGAAACAGGCCATCATCATCAAGGCCCTCAGTGAACTGAGAGGATGACTTCATGATCTGGTCAAATGCCTCTCTTCCCGGCTCGAAGTCGTACTCCTGCTCGAGGAATGCGATGCGTATCTGCTTCAGGAAGGTTATTTTTCCACCTGAATCAGACTTGTCCTTGCCGGCAAGTATCTTCATGAGTGTGGTCTTGCCAGTGCCATTTGGGGCGATGAGGGCTATCTTGTCGCCTTCATTTATATTGAATCCAATGTTCTCGAACAGAACCTTCGTTCCGTACGACTTGGAGATGTTCTCTATCTGTAGGTATGATGCCATTACTTGAAGAATGTATCTACTTCCTTGACTGCTTCCTTCAGGGCAAATACTGCCACTCTATCATATGGTTCAATGACTGTGTCACCGACAGCGATGAATGCATCACTTCCACGTATCACTCCACCAACGACAGCGTTCTTAGGGAATCCCATATCCTTAAGAGCGCATCTTGTTATCTTGCTGTCCGGTGAAACGGTGTACTCAAGAACCTCGGCTGTGGTTCCGCCCATATACTTCACAGACCTTGCTTTTCCACTGAGTGTGAACTTGAAGATTCGTCCTACAGTAAGGAGTTTCTTGTTAATGACAGTATCAACGCCCATTTCCTCTGCGAGTCTTATGTACTCGACATTTTCGATATCGGCTATTGTGTGCTTTACGCCAAATTTCTTTGCCATCAGGCATGCAAGCATGTTCATCTCATCGCTTTCGGAGAGAGCAGCGAATGCATCGTAATCGTGGATGTTCTCCTCTACAAGTACATCGGCGTCTCGAGCATCGCCATTGACCACGGTGACTCTGGAATCGAACATCTCGATCAGCTCAAGGCAGCGAGCCCGGTTTTTCTCGATGATCTTGATGTCTTTGATCTGTCTTCCTGCGACCTTAGCTACTTGCTCTCCCATCTCCGTGCCTCCGAAGATCATCAACCTGCTGATCTCGAGGTTGCTCTTGCCCATGAGTTCCACGAGCTTAGGCATGGACTCCTTATTTGCGATGGCAAACACGAGGTCGTGATATTTGAATCTTGACGTAGGATTCGGCATGATGGTCTGCTCGTTACGAGAGATGGCGATGACGCGGAACTGAAGGTTCTCTCTAGCCGCGATCTCACCGAACTTCATGAGGTTCATCTCTGGCTTCATGAGCTCGGAGTTTTCGTCTATCTTGAATACCGAAATCTGAAGTTTACCATTGGCGAAGTCCATTGACTCTGAGGCAGCCGAGTGCTTCAGCTGATCAACGATCTCATCAGCCGCGATGCGCTCTGGGAAGAACATGATCTCAATGCCAATCTGCTTGAAAAGGTATTTGTTCTCCGGCGTGAGATACTCTTCGTCGTCTATACGCACTGAAACCCTCTTCGCACCAAGGTTGTGCGCTACCAGCGCACTAACTATGTTAACCTGCTGTGGCACAGAAGGATTTACGGCAATGAACAAGTCGGCCTCTCCGACTCGCGCCTCCTTCAAGGTCTTCACAGAAGAAGATGGTCCTTCTATGGTCGCTACGTCGGCGATGGCTGTAGCCTTGGCCAGTCTGGCACCGTCACAGTCAACCAGTGTGATTTCGTTCGCTTCGCGACTAAGCATCTGGGCGAGGTATCTTCCGACCTCACCTGCTCCCTCAATTACTATCTTCATGTCGTCTTAAGTATTCAAATATCTTTACATCCTTGATGAATGCGTCCCAGACTATCCATCGTGGATACCATCCATCTATCTTTATGCGCTGCCCTTTGAGTGACGCAGCATACATCCTAAGGTCATCGACCGATGCTATTTTCCTTAGCCTTTTATATTCCTTATGAGCCGTGAATACAGCCTTGAAGGATTTGAAGTCTCCTTTGGCGATGTATACTGCTGCAGACATCAAGTCCAATGCCTTTCTTTTGAAAATGAGCGCTCTGGCCTGTTTGTATGCTCCTTCCGGTGAACTTCCGAGTGCAACGTATGACTTGGAAAGGTTGTTCTCCAGCATAAGAAGATCGTTTCTGAAGTTCAACTTCAGCTTCATAGGTGAAGAAGATGGAAGTGTACCTCCTCCTAAGTGATATACTACAGATGATGGCACTACACTTATCTTCCACCCAGATAGCTGAGCCCTCCAGCAGAAGTCTATTTCCTCCATGTGCGCGAAGAATCTTTCATCCAGTCCTCCAAGTGCCTTCCACACGCTGCTACGTACCATCAGGCATGCGCCAGTAGCCCAGAATACATTACTTGGAGAGTCATATTGGCCATTGTCCTTCTCTACCAGCTTCATTACGCGTCCCCTGCAGAAAGGGTAACCATATGCGTCAAGCATGCCTCCGGCTGCGCCTGCGTACTCAAATGTGTCCCTGGCGTAGTAGGATAGCAGTTTAGGTGCGCATGCTGCGTTCTCTGGATGGCTGTCCATCCATTCCACGAGTGGCGAAAGCCATCCAGGTGCCACCTCTATATCGCTGTTTATCAGGACAAGGTAGTCTGCGTCAACCTGTTTGAGTGCCTTGTCATAACCTCCTGTGAAACCATAGTTCTTATCAAGGACAATCGTCCTTATCATGGGAAACTCCTCATGGAGCATTTCCACCGAACCATCCGTGGAAGCATTGTCGGCCACGATGAGCTCGGCGTCCATTCCCTCCAGGCTTTTCAGCAGCAGGGGAATGAACTCCTTAAGGTAATCCTTGGTGTTCCAGTTCAGTATGACTACGGCAGTCTTCATCCTATATTAGTTTGAATGGCAGCATCCTTCGCCTTCTCCGTGGCAGCATCCGCCTTCCTCGTCGTCACCGTGACAACCACCTCCGCAGCAGCCTTCACCCTCTTCGTGACAGCAGCCTTCACCCTCTTCGTGATGATGTCCGCACTTGCCGCCACAGTGGCAATGATGCTCCTCTGGCGGAAGGAATTCACCATGAAGTCCTTCTGTAAGTTCCTTCTCTGTAGCCTCGCGTACAGAGATTACTTCCATGGTGAACACCAATGTCTTTCCTGCCATAGGGAGGTTGAAATCCACAGTGACATCGTTCTCCTTGATATCCACGATCATAGCATGGCATACCACACCCTGGCCATTGAGCATAGGGATATATTTGCCCACGACGAGAAGGTCCTCGCGCAGCTGTCCATTTACTTCAAATGAGCTTTTAGGAATGTCAAATACCTTCTTGAGGTCATAATCACCATATGCATCCTCAGGGAGTACAGTGCATGTCACCTTATCACCAGGCTCCTTGCCCTCAAGCGCTTCCTCGAGCTTAGGGATGAGCATGTGCTGACCCTGGATGTAATCGAGCGGCGCTTCCTTTGTCGCGCTGTCAGTAACCTTTCCTTCAACTTCTACCTCGTAGCTGATTTCTACTACCTTGTTATATTCAATCTTCATGTCTTATGTGTGCGGCCCTGCCGCTTTTTGTTTATCCACTGAAATCCACTCCCTCAAATGCGAGGGATGGTGTTAGCTTTGACTTGCAAAGCCTTGCGTCGTCGCCGACGCCAATGATGCTGTTCCACAGTGTGATGAGATTGCCTGTGATGAGCATCTCACGCACTGGGTGTGTGATCTTGCCATCCTTGAAGGCGAATCCCTCTATACCGAAGGAATAATCTCCCGTAGTGCTGTTTGTGTTTCCTCCATTGAAGCCAGTCACGAGAATTCCATTTCTGCATAGTTTCATCAGAGCGTCCCTGTCCATTCCTGGCTTTGGCCATGGCATGACCTTAGGTCTGGTGGCATCCTCAATGTTTGGCTTTACTCCGAGTTTTCCAGAAATGTAAGTATTTATGAAATACTCGTTTATCACTCCGTTCTCGATGATACTGTGCTCTGTGGTGGCTACACCTTCCGTGTCGAATAGCCTAGATCCCGTCTCACCTGCAGTACGGCAGACATCCATTACTGTCATACCTTCGCTAAATATCTTCTTGCCTACAGAATCAAGCAGGAAAGAGTTTTTCTGCTGGATAGAGTGACCACTCAGCGCGTTTAGGACGGGTGTGAGAAGGCGCGAAGAGCATTCGCTGTCCACTACCATCTTGTACTGTCCGCTGCGGCGAGGCTTAGGACCTATCTGAGCCTTCGCAATCTCGAAGGCTTTCTTTCCGCATGTGCTGATGCTAAGATCCTTTAGCCTTGGTGTCGCATCCCACCAGGTGCCGGAGTATTTGGCGCCAGCCTCATCCTGCACGGTGATTTCCACGCCATACTCAAATGATGTCTCGGTGTGGCGGCAGAAGAGACCATTGGAATCCATCACAATGGTGTCGAATACGCAGTCATTATACTCTCCCTCTTCGCTGATGATCTTGCACTCTGTTGCACTGCATCTGCCATACGCAACAGCGTCTAAAGCGAGTTCCACACGCTTCTCTGGCGTCATGCTGTCATAGTTCTCGTCGTAGAGATCCAGTTCCTTGCCTGTGAGCGCTCCTTTCTCCGTGCGCTCTGGGTCTGCAAGCTTTCTGAACTCGTCCTTCGCCATGATCCTGACCATCTCCACAGACTTCAGGATAAATGCCTTAAGCGCGGCGTTTTCGAGTCTATTTGTGGAGAATGCAGCGTAGCGTCCGTCGACGAATAGCTGTATGCTCATGGAACTGTCCAATGAGTGATTTACCTTGTCGATCTCGCCATTCAGCGTGCCTACAAGGTCCATGCAACTTCTGTTTATGGTGATGCGGACAGCGCTGGCACCTGCGTCCAGTGCGGTCTGCATACCTTCCTTCCCGAGAAGGATGTCGCTTTCCTTAATCATTCCGTCTACCATTCTACTCTCCTCCTACGGTTAGGTTGTTGATCAGTACAGTCGGGATACCGCAGCAAACAGGTACTGACTGGCCCTTTCCACATGTCCAGGCGCTGTCGTCTATCGTGAGGTCATCTGCGACTCCGGCTATGTCTGCAAGGGCCTCGGGACCATTGCCAATTATATTGATGTCTTTGACAGGCATTGTGAGACGGCCATTTTCGATGAGGCGACCGCTCTTTACAAAGAAAGTGAAGTCTCCTTCTCCTATCTTTACCTGGCCGTTTGAGAACTGGTCTACGTAGATGCCTTTCTTTACAGATGCAATGAGGTCCTCAGCGCATGCGTCGCCACTCTCCATGTATGTGTTTCTCATGCGAGGGAGGGGAGCGTAGCGGAATGACTCTCTTCTTCCATTGCCAGTAGGTGTCACACCATAGTACTTTGCGCTGATGCGGTCGTGCAGATAAGATGTAAGTACACCATCTTCAACCATATATGTGTACTGCCCAGGTACGCCCTCGTCGTCGTAGTTCACGGCTCCTCGATTTCCTTTCATGGTGCCGTCATCGACAATGTTTATGCCTTCAGGACAGACTCTCTTTCCCATCTTGTCCGAGAAGATGGACTGTCCCTTTCTGTTGAAATCCGCCTCGAAAGCATGTCCCATTGCCTCGTGAAGAAGGATTCCGGATGCACCTGCAGCCATCACTACAGGCATCTTGCCGCCCTTCGGCCTACGCGCCTCAAAGCGCTCGTCAATGCCTTTGGTTACCTTCTCTGCAAGTTCTTCTACGATAGCATCCGTAAGCATCTCGCTGCCCTTCATGAAGCTTCTGGATGCACTCGCATTTTCTATCTTCCCGTCCTTGCTGAACACTACGCTTACACTGATTGTGCCCATAGGACGTGTGTCGTATTTCATCTCGCCGAAGGAGTTGTACATGAGGATATCGCTCTGACATGCAGACAGTGTGGCTACCACCTTGACTACTCGCTCGTCGCGCGCTCTCACTGCTGCCTCGAGTGACTTGAGATATGGGATGAATGAAGCTATCTCGGCCTTTCTCCACTCATACTTCATTGGGTAGCGGTCTGCTGCTGGATTTGGCAAGCCCTGAAAGAAACGCCTCATTGGGCGTCCTCCATTTGCCTCGATAGGCGTATATGTGGCGGCTCTGTCCTTAGCGTCACGGATGAGCTTCGCTATCTGGCTGTCGCTCAGTTCTCCGCTCCTTGATAGTCCTGGCCCTTGGGAAATAGATGCGGCAGCGCGCGCAGCAGAAAGCATCGCTGAATAGTCAGTGCTTTCTGCGTAGGCGTATCCTGTCTTCTCTCCCTTGAGCACTCTGATACCTACACCATAGTCGGTCATGAATCCTCCCGAACTTACTTCGGAGTCCCTGAGAAATAAGGTGTTGTAGGTGGTGTTCTCGAAATACAGATCCGAGTAGTCGCCACCCCTGTTCAAGCCCTCGGCTGAGAGCCTAAGCAGCATTTCCTCAGTGACATTGAATGTATCTAGATAATAATTCTTATCGTAAATCATTGTGTATCTTATACTTCCTCTGGATGAACCATCTTCCAGATTATGTCATATTTTTCCTGGTCCCTGATGATGCTACTGCTGCCGATTCCTTCCGCTACGACGGAGAAAGGATAGTTTGAATTGTCTACAAGTATCCACCTGTCGCAAACGTCCTTGTAATCGTCGAAAAAGTATCTAAGTCCCATGTAGTATCGTCTTCGTACTGTCTCATCAGGTATGTTATGTCCTCCCGCTGCTACCCTTGACTTGATTCTCTCTATGGCGTGCTCTGGCGATGTGAGCCAGAAGTAGATGATGCTCACGTGATAGCCATTTTCTTTGGCTTCCTTGATCATCTTCAGCAGCGATCTGGTCGCCAGGGTGGTCTCGATGCCGAAGTCCTGTGCTTTCTGGAAAAGGTACTTGGTCTTCATGAGCATATATCGGCTGGCTGAGACTGACGCAGCCGATGGATCAAATGGGGAGAGACTTTTTGCAAACTCGTCTGAGTTCACGAACTGCCTGCACTCGAGCATCTCAGGCAACAATGAGTATGAAGCGGTCGTCTTACCCGCTCCATTGCAACCTGATATGATGTAGAGTTTCGGCATCTTCTACTCGTGATTTGTGACACCATAGCCGAAGAGAGCGAAGTCTCCAAGGCATGGGTCGTCTGGGAATATCTCCTTGAATGCATTTGTTATCTGGATGGCTGTGGCGAGGTCCTTCTGTTTTCTGCTTGTGAGGCCCAATGCCACTGCTTCGTCATAAACATGTACGTCAAGAGGAACAATGAGGTCCGTTTTCGGTGTGTTTTTCCACAGTCCTAGATCTACCTTGCCGTCGTCTCTTACCATCCAGCGACGCATCATGTTAATCTTCTTGTTGGGTGCCTTGGCGTCTTCTTTCTGATGGAAGACTGTACTTCTCATCTCCGCCTGGCTGAGTGGCTCAAGCGACTCGTGCCATGTGTACCACTCGCGAAGTCTGCGGCAGATGCCTGCTACTTCGCTCCATTTGATGGTTCTGTGAATGCTTGTATCATCGTTTCTCCATTCACCCGCCATCACATATTCGTAAGGTTGCCAGCCCATCTCGTCGAAAAGTCGTTCGCAGTCGCGAACTATCATGGCGCGCCTGCCCCACGCGAAGTGTGACGCGAATACCGCTGACACTTCGACGTCCTGGAGAGTCGCTGCGCCGACCTCGAGCTTCTCGGCGAACCTGCGTGGAAACGCTATGGGGTCCTCCTGGAAGTACTGTGGGTCATTGTATTTCTCCGCCCACTCGATGAGCTGGTTCCTTACTTCTGAGTTCATATGCTATTTTGTAGCTGCTTCGATTTTCTTCATGAGGGCGAACATGATCACTGCTGCGATGAGACAGAGTGAGATGAGGATAGCCCAGTTCGCCATGAGAGGAATCTTGTTCCAGAGCATAGATGGGATAGAGCTGAGGTAGTTACCGATAGCGGTAGCTGCGAACCAGCATCCCATCATCATTCCCTTGTACTTAGGAGGAGCGACCTTTGACACGAATGAGATACCCATAGGTGAGAGAAGGAGCTCTGCGAAGGTAAGGGTGAGGTAGGTAGAGATGAGCCAGCCTGGGCTGAGCACGCTCTGGGTGTTGTTTCCGAGGTCCATAGGTGAGGTGAGGCCGAAGGAAGCGAAGGTGATGATCACGAAGCCAAGGGCTGCGACGAGCATACCGAGAGCGATCTTCTTCGGAGCTGAAGGCTCCTTGCCCTTGTTCGCGAGTGAGCTGAAAAGCCACATCGAGATAGGGGTGAGGGCTACCACGAAGAATGGGTTGAACTGCTGGAAGTCAGAAGGCTGTGCAGCTACTGGGTTCGGCATGGCAGCGAAAAGTGCGCCTGCGCCTGCCCAGAGTGCCAATGTAATGGCTCCATTGATGGCCTTGGCTTTCTTTGTGTCAGACTGGAATACGCCGAAGATGGTGTATACTGACGCTGCAATGAGAGCGAGGCTCCAGATGTTGAAGCCTATCCTCATAGGACCACTGACGGTGAGGTTTGTGTACTTCTTTGCGAAGAATGTGAGAGCGGAACCGTTCTGGTGGAATGCCATCCAGAAGAAGATCACCACTGCAAACACGAGGAAGAGTGCCACGAGGCGATCCTTGGTCTGCTTAGGTGAAAGCTCCTCTACAGGAGCGGCAGAAGCCTTCGCCTGCTTGGCGGTGATATCTGCATGCTTGAACCAGTTTCGGCACGCGAAATAGATGGCAATCGAGAGCACGAGCGAGATACATGCCACGCCGAAGCTGAGACCGTATGCGTTCGAGAGTGCCTCGAGATATGCAGGGTCGAAGTTTGATGCGTCATATACGAAACCGTTCTTTGCAAGCGAGATCTCAGTGATCTTCTTCGCCATGGAAGGTGCGAACATCGCACCTATGTTGATGGCCATGTAGAAGAGACTGAATGCAGAATCTCTCTTTGCAGAATACTTAGGGTCGTCGTAGAGATTTCCTACAAGCACCTGGAGGTTTCCTTTGAACAGACCGGTTCCGAGAGCCACGAGGGCGAGTCCACCGAACATCACGAGCTTCGCTGCAAGGCCGTTTCCGGCAGGGAGGGCGAGGCCGAGATAGCCGAGGAACATGACTGCGATACCGATGGTCACGCACTTGCCGTATCCAATCTTATCGGCAATGATACCGCCTACGAGAGGCATGAAGTAAACACCTGCGAGGAAGATGGCGTACACCTGTCCTGCCGCTGCTTCATCCCATCCGAAGCGCGCCTGCATGAGGAGCGCGAGGATGGCGAGCATGGTATAATAGCCAAAGCGCTCGCCTGTGTTGGCGAGTGCTAAGGCATAAAGACCTTTTGGTTGTCCTTTGAACATAGTCTATTTAAGCTTTTGTGATCTTCTCAAGCCACTTGACCATACCGAGCATAACGCTCATGGCTACGAGACAGATTACGAGGAATACTGTCCAGCACTTCCAGATAGGCCATGCATTGTACATGATAGGTCCTACGAAGATGAAGAGGTTTCCGATGGCTGTAGCGCCGAGCCACAGACCCTGGCAAAGACCCTGCATGTTCTTAGGTGCTACCTTGGATACGAATGAGAGTCCAAGAGGTGAGATGAAGAGCTCTGCCACTGTGAGGAAGAAGTAGGTGAGGATAAGAACCCACCAACCAGCCTTCATACCTGCTGCTTCAGCTACTGGCATAGCACGGAATGCTTCGCCTGAAGGGTAACCATTTGCTGCAGAGAAGAGGGTGAGGAAAAGATATGCAAGACCGGTGATTCCCATACCGATAGCGATCTTTCTAGGGGTGGAAACCTCCTTGCCCTTTCTGCTGAGTGCAGCGAAGATGGCCATGATGATAGGAGTGAGGACGATCACGAAGAATGGATTGACAGCCTGCCAGATCTCAGGGGCGATGGCGTCAGTCTTCACGAAGTCACGTGCGAACAAAGACAGTGACTGTCCATTCTGGTGGAATGAGAGCCAGAAGAAGATGCAGATGCCAAGCACAGCGAAGAGCGCAGCCATACGCTGCTTGATCTCCTTTGCCATAGCTACCTTCTCCTCCTCGGTGTAACCTACGACTTCCTTGGCTGCTTTCTTTGCTGGCTCTGGAAGACCCTTCTTGGTTACGAGGAAGATGGTGAGTGAGATGAGCATCGCTGCTACAGATGCAATGAATGAGTAGTGAACACCCTCATTGAAGATCTGAAGATAGTTCTGGCAGAATGCCATGTCTACTGTAGCGCTGCCGCTGAGAGAAACCTGCTGTGCGAGTTCGGTGAGGTTCTGCATAGCTTCTGCAGGAATGTTTCCGCCATTGTCAATGTACTGGTGACAGAGTGAAGGAAGACCTGCATTGTACACGAGGTCGTGTGATTTGAGCCACCAGCTGCGGAGGAGCGGAGCGACGAAAGGCGCGATGAGACCACCTACATTGATGAATACGTAGAAGATCTGGAAGCCTGAGTCACGCTGACCCTTAGCCTTGGCGAGGGCCTCTGGTCCCTGCTTTGCGGCCTCTGCCTCGAAGTTGTCATAGAGCTGTCCTACCATGGCCTGGAGGTTACCCTTGAACAGACCGTTACCGAATGCGATGAGGAAGAGAGCGAGGCAAGTGAATGGGAGAAGCCAAGCTGTGTTTGTCGCGGTGGATGTGATAGGAATTGACAGGCATACATATCCCAATGCCATGATGATAAGACCAGTCTGGATAGTGCCCTTGTAGTTCTGGGTACGGTCTGCAATGATACCGCCTACTAGGCTAAGTACGTAGATTCCGCAGTAGAACACAGAGTAGATGAGTGCACTCTTCTCATCAGGAATTCCGAACTTCGAGCAGAGGAAAAGCACGAGTACGGCGTTCATGATGTAGTAGCCGAAGCGCTCGCCCATGTTTGAGAGGGCAGCAGCCAACAGTCCTTTTGGATGGTTTTTGAACATAAGTCTGTATTTTTTTAAGTTTAATTTTTGTCGTGCGTGACTTTACAAATGTAATAAAAAATGCTGTATATATGTTGTGAAAATCATTATATTTGTAGAAATCATCGTGATGAAAATGGGAAAAAAGACATTCATTTTAGCCTCGGCTTTACTTTTGGCCACTTCTGTCTCTGCCATGGCGCAGACGAATCCATCTGGAACATTGACCTATTCGCTTCCTCAGACCGTTCTCACTTTTGAGGTGGACGCCGTACAGGAAAGCTATTATGCTGGACCATACGCGAAGTATGCAGAAAAGTATCTCGGCGTAACTGCTCGTCAGGAAGATGATGTAAAGACTTATCTTTCAGGAGTTAAGATGAACGTTCGTACAGAAGCTGACCAGTCTAGGCGTTACACTGTTGCCCTTCCGAAGGATGCAAGTGACAGATTTCTCACTCTTACAGCACAGGGCCTTGTGTCTGCATCTCAGGGTGGCCTCACTGAGCAGTGCGAGTGGAGATTTCCGGCTCCTTCAGAGGCAGACTTTTCTCGTAAGGGAGTAAGCTCTGCTTACACCACTACAGCTACTTCTCTCACACGTGGCTCTTCTGCTGACTCAGTATTCAATCGTACTTCTGTGTCTCAGAGCATTGTCGTGACAAAGACAGTGGATCAGAAGGCGAAAGAGGCTGCTGATATGATTCTTTCCCTCAGAAAGACCAGAGTTCAGATCATCACTGGCGACACTGATGCAAACTACAGTGGCGAGTCTATGGGCGCTGCTCTCGCGGAGATCGACCGCCTGGAGGCAGAGTATCTGACCCTCTTCCTTGGATATAGCGATTATCAGCATCAGACCATGAAGTATGATGTAGTGCCTGTAAAGGGTTCTAGGTCAAATGTTTTCGTGGCTTTCAGAATCGCCGATGCGCAGGGCCTTGTGGCTGCTGATGACATCACAGGTCGTCCATATTTCATCGATGTGATTCCAGAGGCTATCGACGAGTCAGGTAGTGTCAAGGGTGCCAAGGCTTCGAAACTTGACATTCATTACCTTATTCCTGCTATTTGCACCGTCAAGCTTTCTGATGGCGAATCCATCATATTCCAGACAAGAGTTCCTATTCATCAGTTTGGTATCGAGAATATCATTCCTGTCAAATAACACAAATACTTATAATTATGACTATCAAAGATTTGGAGCCAAAGATTGTCTTTGACAACTTCTATCAGCTCACCCGTATCCCTCGTCCATCTAAGCACGAGGCGAAGATCATCGCTTTCCTTCTCGAGTGGGGTAAGACCTATGGTGTCGAGACTGTAAAAGATGACACAGGAAACATCATAATGAGAATCCCTGCTACTCCAGGATTCGAGAACAGAAAGGGCGTTATCCTTCAGGGCCATATGGATATGGTTCCTCAGAAGAATTCTGACAAGGTTCATGATTTCGAGAATGACCCTATCGAGACTTGGGTAGACGGAGAGTGGCTCAAGGCTAAGGGAACTACACTTGGTGCGGACAATGGTCTTGGTGTTGCCATGGCGATGTCAGTGCTTGAAGACAAGTCGCTTAAGCATGGCCCAGTGGAGGTTCTCATCACTTATGATGAGGAGACAGGTATGACAGGAGCACGTGCTCTTAAGCCTGGTATGCTCAATGGCGACATTCTCATCAATCTCGATTCTGAGACCGAGGGAGAGCTTTATGTTGGATGTGCTGGTGGTCTGGATGCATCTGCTACTGCTACCTATCGCCGTATGCCAGAGCCTGAGTCAGGATACGAGTGCTATGAACTCGCAGTCAAGGGCTGCAAGGGTGGCCACTCAGGTATGGACATCATTCTTTGTCGTGCAAATGCAAACAAGGCTATCGCACGCGTTCTTCTCCCACTTCTCAAGGAGGCTGGTGTGAAACTTATTGACCTCGAGGGTGGTACCTTGAGAAACGCTATTCCTCGTGAGGCATTCGCTACTCTTTATGTTCCTACAGCTTCTGTCAAGGCTGCCAAGGCTATCGTCAAGAAGGTTGAGGCGGAGATAAAGAATGAGTATGCCGCCACCGATCCAGATGCACAGGTTATCTTCAAGCCATATGAGTGCAAGCCAGGTGAGGTCTGCAATCCAGATGATTGCAAGTATGTTTCTGATGCCGCAGCTCTTCGTTTCGTACGCGCTATCCTCGCATGCCCAGACGGCGTTGATCGTATGAGTGACCAGATGCCAGGTCTTGTGGAGACTTCAAATAACATGGCGATGGTGAAGATCGAGAAGGGTAAGTTCAGCGTTCATTCTCTCCTTCGTGGTTCTGTGGATTCTGGCAAGGAATTCCTCGCTCAGAAGCTTGCCGCTGGTTTTGAGAATGCTGGCTGCAAGGTTACCTTCTCAGGCGGCTATTCGGGCTGGGCTCCAAATGCTGCGTCTCCTATCCTTCACACCATGAAGCAGGTATACAAGGATATGTATGGAGCAGAGCCTAAGGTGATGGCTATCCATGCTGGTCTTGAGTGCGGTATCCTTGGCGGTACATATCCAAACTGGGATATGGTATCATTCGGACCTACTCTCATGAGTCCTCATTCACCTGATGAGCGTGCATACATTCCTTCAGTTCAGAAGGCTTGGGATTTCCTTAAGGCTGTTCTTGAGGCTATTCCTGAGAAGTAATTGATACTCAATAAATAACGAAAGAGTCCTGGCGTTCATCCAGGACTCTTTTTTTGCTGAATTCCATAAAGCCGGGAGTCAAAAGCCCGCAGACCTTCAGCGCTTCGCGCTTCATCCCGCCTCGCTGCGCGAGGCACCCATTCACGAGGCCATGGGCGGCCACGGGTCTGCCTGGGCTACTTTGCCTCCCGGCTTATTATGAGAATTCTATAATAAAAAGAGTGACTGAAAACACAGCCACTCTTTCTTATGTATTGTCGATTGATTACTCAGCGACAACCTCGAACTTGAGGTCAGCGAATACGCCCTTGTAGCACTTAACCTTTGCGTCGTAAGTACCGAGCTCCTTCACGTCCTCAGAAACGATGGTGACGTTCTTCTTCTCAACCTCAAAACCTGCTGCTACGAGAGCCTCAGCGATCTGAGCGTTGGTAACTGAACCGAAGATCTTACCGTTATCGTTAACCTTAGCGGCGATCTTAACGAGTGAAGAAGAAATCTTAGCTGCTACTGCCTGTGCGTCAGCAACGAGCTTAGCCTCCTTGTGTGCTCTCTGGCGGATAGTCTCCTCGTGCTGCTTGATAGCAGATGGGGTACCGAGTACTGCGAAACCCTGTGGAACGAGGTAATTGAGAGCGTAACCTGCCTTTACTTCTACGATATCTCCAGCCTCGCCGAGATTCGCAACTTCTTTCTTAAGAATGATTTTCATACTCTCAATATTATTTAAGAAGGTCTGTTACATATGGGAGAAGTGCGAGAGAACGAGCTCTCTTGACTGCCTGAGCCACCTTGCGCTGGAACTTGAGTGAAGTACCGGTGAGGCGACGAGGAAGGATCTTTCCCTGCTCATTGAGGAACTTCTTAAGGAACTCTGCGTCCTTGTAGTCAACATACTTGATGCCTGCCTTCTTGAAGCGGCAGTACTTCTTCTTTCTAACCTCTACGGTTGGAGGGTTGAGATAACGGATCTCGCCGTTCTGTGATGATGCCATGATAATTCCTCCTGATTATTCGTTAACGGTTTCTTCAGCCTTAGGAGCCTCAGCGGCCTCCTTCTTAGCGAGCTTGTTGTTTCTTCTCTTCTCAGCGTATGCGAGAGAGTCCTTGTCGAGAGCTACTGTAAGGTAGCGGATGATTCTCTCGTCACGACGATACTCGGTCTCGAGTCTCTCAATGAACTCTGGCTGAGCCTTGAACTGGATCAGGTAATAGAATCCTGATGTCTTGTGGTCGATTGAGTAAGCAAGCTGCTTAAGACCCCAATCCTCTTCGTACACTACCTCGCCACCCTTTCTTGCGATGAGCGCTGTGTACTTGGCAACCGCTTCCTTCATCTGAGCATCAGACAAAACGGGAGTTGCAATGAAAACGGTTTCGTACTGTTTCAACATCTTTTTGTTTGTTAATAATTAAAATTAAAAGTAGGCCTTTTAGACGCGATAGCCCAAAAAGCCTACAAATGTAGTTATTATTTTTCTGAATTCCAAATAATTCGCTAGATATCCACATCCTCTAGCTCTTCCTCGGATCTTAGGTTCTCCCTGATGAAGTTCTGGCGCTCGATTGTATTCTCTCCCATGTAGAACTCCATGATGTCTGAAATGGATTCCTCATCTGCCAGTTTCACTCTGTCGAGCCTCATGCTCTTGCCGATGAAATCCACGAACTCATTGGACGAAATCTCACCAAGACCTTTGAATCGTGTGATCTCCACACCAGTCTTAAGCTCCTTTAGAGCTGCTTCCTTCTCGTCGATTGAGTAGCAATACTTTGTGGCTTTCTTGTTTCTCACGCGGAAAAGAGGCGTCTGCAAGATGTGGACATGTCCACGCCTGATGAGGTCTGGGTAGTACTTCATGAAGAAGGTGAGCACTAGCATGCGGATATGCATTCCATCGTCATCTGCATCGGTTGCTACAATGATCTTGTTGTATCTGAGATTCTCGAGATCGTCCTCCACTCCAAGCGCTGATATAAGCAGGTTCAGCTCTTCGTTCTCAGCAACCTTCTTTCTACTTTCCTTGTAGCAGTTGATAGGCTTGCCTCGAAGTGAGAATACAGCCTGGTTGTTTGCGTTGCGCACCTTGGTGATGGTTCCACTTGCGGAATCTCCCTCGGTGATGAAGATTGACGAGGCTTCGATGTCGTCTGCAGTTTTCTCGGTCACCTTGTCATTGAAATGATATCGGCAGTCGCGAAGCTTTCTGTTGTAGACATTTGCTCTCTTGTTCTTCTCTCGTGTCTTCTTCTGGATGACTGAGATCTCCTCGCGCTCCTTCTGGCTGTCCTTGATCTTCTCCTCGAGGGCAGGAACTATCTCTTTATGGATGCGCAGGTAGTTGTCAAGCTGCCTGGCGACAAAGTCGTTGACGAAACTCCTGATGGTAGGGCCACGATCTATCTGGTTCGCGCCATCGTCCCCCTTGATGTTATGTCCATTCTCATCGAGGACTTCCTTTTCCCACATGTAGGTGGAACCTAGCTTTGTCTTCGTCTGTCCTTCAAAGTTTGGCTCCTGAATCTGGATGCTGATTGCTCCCACTATACCTTGACGACAGTCTACAGGTTCGTAATTCTTCTTGAAGAAGTCCTTGAGTGTCTTTGCAATAGCCTCTCTATATGCTGCGAGGTGAGTACCTCCGTCGCGGGTGTTCTGGCCATTTACGAATGAGGCGATATCCTCTCCATACGAATTTCCGTGTGTGAGGACTACCTCGATGTCCTCGCCTTCAAGATGGATAGGTGGGTATATCGGTTCTTTGGTAAGACCGTCGTTTACAAGGTCAAGGAGTCCATTCTCAGACTTGTATGATACTCCGTTCAGGACGAGTGTAAGGCCTTTTTTCAGATAGGAGTAGTTCTTTACAAGAGTCTCCACAAAATCCATGTTGAACGCGAAGTTTCCAAACATCTCGGTGTCTGGCTTGAACTTCACGAGGGTTCCATTCTTTTCGGTGGTAGGGCCTTTTCCGCTGTCGAGCAGCTCTCCACGGCAATAACTTGCCCATGAGCACTCTCCATCGCGATGTGAACATACATAGAATGACTCGGAAAGCGCATTCACGGCCTTGGTACCCACACCATTCAGACCTACTGATTTCTTGAAAGCGCTGTCGTCAAACTTTCCTCCAGTATTCAGGTCGCTGGTGGCCTTCACTACTGAGTTTAGCGGAATTCCTCGTCCGAAATCCCTTACGGTAACTTCGTTGTTCTCTATCTTTATCTGGATCTGCTTTCCGAAGCCCATGGAGAACTCGTCGATGGAGTTATCGACAATCTCCTTCACGAGCACATAGATACCATCGCCTTCTGAATCTCCATTTCCCAAACGTCCAATGTACATTCCGGCACGTTTGCGGACGTGAAGTCTCCACTCGAGGGTTTTGATGTTATCGTCTGTATATGTACTTGTAGCCATATCTGATTTCGCTATTAATCTCGCAAATATAAGAAAAAATCCCCAAATTCCCTAGCAGAAAAGCATGGCGGCATAGCCTACTGCCAGTGCCATCACAAGCTTCACTGCCTTGGCGATGACGAAACTTTTCTTGGCTTCTGCGATGAGAGGTAGGCCAGCGTGGCCGTCCTGTGAGATGCAGCTCGCGAGAAGAACTGGGAGCGGTACTATGCCGCTCGCAAACATTGTGATGAAAATCATATGCGGACCAGACTGTGGTATGAGACCTATCACAGCTGCAAGCAGTACCATAAGTGCAATGTTCCCGCTGATCCAGCTCTCTACATCTACATGCTCCTGCAGGAGGCCCACTATCATCATGATGCCAAATGTCCACAAGAACACCTTAAGCGCGTGTCCTGCGGTATGAAGAAGCCTTGACTTAAGGGTGGTGTGTGGCGTGTCCTTGTGATGGTGGCCGTGACAATGGCCTTCCTTGTCGATAGGCGCGAGGCTAGGTTCCGGACCGTTTGTGACCTTGTCCACAATCAATCCTGTCACTACTCCTAGTACTAGAAGAGCAATCATGATGGCTATGGCTGTTTTCGGAATCATTGCCAGCATGAGGAACGCCTCATCGCCAGTAGTGGCTACCATCATCGACAGGAGGGCACCGAAAGAGAATACTCCCTTCGTGTACATTGACACGGAAACATAACCACCTATGCATCCCGGAGTGGCGCCAAGTATGCCGGCTGCAAGCGACTGCCACTTCTTTGTGCGTCCTGCAAATGCCTTGAGCTTGCCTTCCGAGTAGAAGTTGATAACCTCCACCACCATCATAAGGCCCACCACGACAGCGGTGAGTATGATGGATTCTTTCAATATGTCAAAAAATGCTTCTGAACTCATTTATTCTATGATTCCTGTGATGTAAAGGGTTATAAGTGGGCGGGTAGGGGAGTTCGTGGTGAGGTTTACAAGCAGGGTGACTTCTCCCTTTTCGATGCCCTTCGTGTCCACTGTGAACTCGAGTTTGCCAGTCTTTCCGGCCGCTGCGCCTTCGAGCTTCTTTACCTTGACACTAGAGTGCTCGCTGTCAGCCTTGTAGATAGTAAAATCAGACTTGCCCTTGTTTGTGTATGTGAAAGATGCTGTATAGGTCTTTCCGGCTTTCAAGTGGCCGAAATGGCTGTTTGTCGACTCGAAGATTGGGTTTGCGCCATTCTTTTTCTGCTCCTTGCTCCAGCCGCTGAAGTTCTCCTTCGTGAAGGTCCAGACGCCGATCTTCGTCGAACCGACTCCGATCTCTGGATTGTCGGTGCTTCTGAGCGCTTCGCCACCGAGTACGCTCTCCTTTGGTGCAGGCTTGCCTGTGGTGCGAAGCTCCTTGCCGTCCACCAGCGGTGTGGCATAGTAGTAGCATTTGCCCCAATGCTTGCGGTCCGAATTAATCACGTAAGACAATGTGGCAGTGGAGTTTGCGGGAATGGTGGAAGGTGTCACCTTGATGGTAAGTCCTTCCGATACATTCTTGAACGAAACCTTGATTGGCTTTGTGCCTACATTTGCCACCATAACCTGTCCACTTTTTTGCTCTCCCTGCGACAGATTTCCGGCCTTAATGTCTGTGGTCTTGAATGCCAAGTCGCCTATGCGCACTGGATATGTCTCCTTGAGTGGCTTCGCCTTTTCACGTGAGACGCCCCTCAGGTGGAGGATAATAGGCTTCTTGACATCAGAGACGTATGCTGTGAGAGTCTTGTCAAATGGATATGCGCCCTCGTCATTTGAATAGGTGGCCGAGATGCTTCCTTCAGCTCCAGGAGCAAGCTCGTCCCTGGTCCATTTCACGTCTGTACATCCACAAGACGACACAACTGAGAAAATGGTGACAGGGGAGTCGCTGATGTTCTTCACCTTGAAGGTGCAGCTCACTGGTCCTGCTGAAATGTACACGTCACCGAAGTCGTGGACGCTATGGTCTATTTCTACCTTGCCATCATACTTTGTCTGTGCGTTTAGCACGAAACTTGCGAGTAAGGCAATGAGTACGGTCCAAAAATGTTTCATAGCACAAAGGTAATACTTAAATCTCACAAAATTCTAGCACAAGATTTGATTAATCAAATATTATAGCATACATTTGCAAGGATTGTTCCAATAAGAAACTATAACCTTTAAAAATTTTATACAAATATGGCTCATCAGATTTCAGCAGACATCTGCGTTGCTTGTGGCTCTTGCCAGGCAGAGTGCCCTCAGGGCGCTATCGTTGAGGGAGACGTTTACTCTATCAACCCTGATATGTGTATCGATTGCGGCGCTTGCGCTGACGCTTGCCCTATGGGTGCTATCAGCCCTGCAGAGTAGTCTGTACAATAACTGAAAAAATAGGATCGTCCTTCATGGGACGGTCCTTTTTTTATGTCAGGCTGGTAAGAATCTTCTGGAAAAGAGTTGAGTGGACAAATTCCTTGGTAGCTTGCGCTTTTACCATGTCTCCGTCCGACCATATCTCGATGTCTGCGGGTTTGGTTCCATAAGGAAGGATTATGAACTGGGTGGAGTCTTCAGTGGCAAAAAGGTTGTCTGAGATACGAGCTGGAAGTATGTCCATCAGATCGGGACTGATACTTATTCGTACTTTTCTTCCAGTACGATATGGGTTCGTGCCGAATATGTCTTCGGTTTCTTTGTACCAGTGTAGAATCTGCTCTGCATACTCTTTAAATAGCTTTCCCTTGGGAGTTAACGTCACGGAACCCCTTGCTCTGTCGAGTAGGATGGAGTCGGTCACTTTCTCTAATTCCGCTATATTCTGGCTTACTGCAGGCTGGCTTACGCCAAGTCTTCTGGCGGCCTTCGTGAATGAGCCTTCCTCCGCAACTGCTATGAAGGTCTTGAGCCTGAAATCTTCAAACATGATAATAATTACTTATATTGGTGCAAATATAATAGGTATTGCCGTAAAAGTGAAGTATATTTGTTAGATTATTCTTTTAAAAATGATGAGAAACTTTATCAAAGCTATTTGCGCTTTTTCCATGCTGATGTCCGCAGCGATGGCTTCAGCCCAGTCATGCAAATATCCGTCTTCTGTAGCAGGCACTTTCTCGGATGCCGATGCGGCAGCTGCTCTTGGTCAGCCTTCAACTCCTGTGATAGCCATTCCAGTCAGCGGAAGCATTGATTCTGCTCTTGTAGGAGAAGTCGTCAAAGCAGGTGGCGTGCCTGTGTGTGTGCCCTCTGACCTTAAGGACTTTAACATGTACAGAGACCTTGCCGCTTCTTTCGATGGTTTCGTTCTCACTCCTGAGTTCGTGAAGGCGATGGATGCTCAGGCTGCGTCTCCGCAGAAGGGTGGGGCTGCGCTTCTTCTCATCAAGGCTGTTTCTGATAGAAATGTACCTGTCTTTGGCAGCTCTGATCTTCTTAAGAGCATAAATGCTGGAGTCAAGCATATTGACGATAACTTTAACACCATCGACGAACTTGTCGTAAAGGCTTGCACCTATAAGAGAGCCAAGGCATTGATGCAGAGAATATTCACTCTGGATTCTCACAACGATCTCGCTTGTGAATATAGAGATGGAGCAAGTATCGGCAAGCGTTTCACTAACCAGGTCAGCGTCCAGAAGATGACCGAAGGTTATCTGGACGCGACATTCGCTGTGGCTTGGCTCCATCAGGATGGCACCGACGCGGAATCCACAGCGAAGGCGACGGCTAAGTGCAGTGGCATTGTCAATGCTCTTCAGGCCGATGTGGCGAAGTACTCGGACTATGTCGGATTGGCGAGAAACGAGGCTGAGGCCAGGGCACTGAAGGTGCAGGGAAAGAAGGTCGTTTTCATTGGCATTGAAAATGGTTATGGCATAGGCAATGACATCTCGCTCATCAAGGACTATAGGGATAGGGGAGTGACCTATATGACACTTTGCCATACTGGTGACAATGCTATCTGTCACACATCAGCAGCCAAGAGCCCAAATCGTCATCTTGGACTCACAGCTTTCGGTAAGGAGGTTGTTGCTGAAATGAATGCCTGTGGCATGCTCATTGACCTTTCACATGCTTCCGAGCAGACATTCTGGGATGTATGTGCCATCACCAAGGCACCTGTAGCATGTACCCACAGCGGTGCGAAGTCTCTGTATGGCCACGACAGAAATCTTACAGACGAGCAGCTTCGCGAAATCAAGCGTATCGGCGGCGTCTGCCAGGTATACTTTGTAGACTCATTCATGCGCAAAGATCGCGCAAACGCTTCCATCAACGAAATGATTCAGCATATACTCCATTGTATCGATGTCGCTGGCATAGATTGTGTGGGCATCGGCTGTGACTTCGACGGAGGTGGCGGCGGCAAGGGCATCAACGGTATGAATGATGCCATCAACGTCACTGTACGCCTAATGGAGGCAGGCCTCACCGACTCGGATTTGGAGAAGGTTTGGGGTGGCAATTTCCTGCGCGTTCTAGGCGAGGCTCAAAAACTTGCAAGTAAATAATTTCATAATAATCACAATGAAAAAAATCATCTTTATTATCGCATCGCTGTTCGCAGCACTCAGTGTGAATGCGCAGCAGTTGCAGCTCCTTCCAAACGACCCTGCAGTCCGCAAGGGTGTGCTTGAGAATGGAATGACTTACTACATTCGCCAGAATGACAAGCCTGCGCAGCGCGCAGAGTTCTACCTGGCGACAAATATTGGAGCACTTCAGGAGGCACCAGACCAGGATGGTCTCGCACATTTCCTTGAGCACATGTGCTTCAATGGCACAAAGAACTTCCCTGGCAAGGGCATTCTTAACTATCTCCAGAGCATTGGCGCATCATTTGGTGGCAATGTGAACGCTTCCACCGGTGTGGAGCAGACCATCTACATGCTTACTAACATCCCACTTGTAAATGAGTCAGTGGTAGACAGCTGTATCCTCATCATGCATGACTACTCACATTTCGTGACCTGCGACCCTAAGGAAATCGACGCTGAGAGAGGTGTCATCCTCGAGGAGAAGCGCTCACGCAATGATGCATCTTGGCGTATGCGTGAGGCTGCTGGCAAGTACATTTATGGTGACAATAAGTATGCTCATACTTCTATCATCGGTACTGAGGAGAACCTCAAGACTTTCAAGCCAGAGAGTCTTACTACATTCTATCATACCTGGTATCGTCCAGACAACCAGGCACTCATCGTTGTAGGTGACGTAGATGTAGATGCAGTAGAGGCAAAGATCAAGAGCATTTTCTCTGACATTCCTGCACCTGGTCCAGATGCACGTCAGAAGGATGTTATTGCATGCCCAGAGAATAAGGAGCCAGTCATTGGTATCGTTACCGATCCTGAGGCTTCAGGTACTGGCATGACTCTTCTCTGGAGAAGTCCAGCAAGACCAGAGATTATGAATGGCACAGCTCAGGGTCTTCTCATCGACATCATTGAGGATATCGTTTACAGTGGCATGTCAGAGCGTTTCACTGACATAGCAGCTCGTCCAAACGCTCCATTTATCAGCGCTCTCTTCGCAAACACCAAGCTCTGTGAGTCTATCGAGGCTCTTTATGGCTCAGTATCTTGCGCTGATGGCCAGGCTATCGATGCATTCAAGGCATATATGACCGAGGTTCAGAGACTTAAGAGATATGGTCTCACAGACGGTGAGGTAGAGCGTGCGAAGGCTGATATTCTCAATAGCTATGAGAATGCAGCCAAGAAGGCTGATACAAGAAAGAATCCTCAGTTCGTTCAGCCACTTATCCAGAACTTCTTTAACTCCAAGGAGTATATGGAGCCACAGGCTAAGCTCGAGCTCGTGAAGATGATGATGCCTCAGATCAATGCTCAGGTAGTTAACATGATCATGGCTCAGGCTATCACCGATGAGAACTTCGTAGTTGTATACCAGGCTCCTGAGAAGGCAGGCCTTGTTCATCCTACCGAGGCGGATTTCCAGAAGGCTATCGCAGAGGTGGCTGCTTCAGAAATCGCTGCTCCTGCGGGTGAGGAGATCGCATCTTCATTCCTCGATGCAGACAAACTTAAGGCAGGTAAGGTCAAGAAGACTCAGGCTGGTGTGAATGGCTCTACCATCTGGACTCTCAAGAACGGTGTGAAGGTAGTTCTCCTTCCTACCGAGTATGAGAAGGACAAGATCAGCATCAATATGTTCCAGCAGGGTGGAAAGAGCCTCATCGAGACTGTTGACCTCCCTTCATTCGAGGACAACATTTGGAGCCTCTATCAGGCGAATACTGGTGTGGGCCAGTTCAGCTCTTCACAGGTTTCAAAGATGCTTTCTGGTAAGACTGTGGCTGTAGGCCCATACATTGGCGCTGACTATCACGGAGTATCTGCAAGCACCAACCCTAAGGATATTGAGACTGCTCTCCAGCTTCTCCACATGTATTATACTGACCCTCGTTTCGATGAGGATGAGTATGCACAGGGCATCAGACAGCTTGAGGCTGTCCTTCCTAATCTCTCTAGCCAGCCAAACTTCATTCTCCAGAAGGCTCTCTATACTGATCTTTATAACAACGATAGAAAGTTCTTCATCTCTGATGAAATTCTTGCAAAGGCTAATCTTCAGACTCTCGAGAGAGTATATCGTCAGCTCTTCAAGGATGCTGCTGGTGCAGTGGTAGTCGTAGTCGGTGACTTCGATATGGACACTGTCAAGCCTCTCGTCGAGAAGTACATCGGCTCTCTTCCTAAGGGTAAGAAGGCTACCCAGTGGATCGATCGTCACGATTCATTCAGAGGTGACAGCGTGCTTGATGACTTCAAGGCTCCTATGCAGACTCCTAAGGTGACTGTAGCACAGATTTACACAATGGATACTCCATACAGCATCGAGAAGGCAGTCAGCTATTCAGCTCTCAACTATATCCTTCAGATGGTGTATACCGATACTCTTCGTGAGGACGAGGGCGGTACCTATGGCGCCAGCACAAATGCCAGTCTCCAGCGTTTCGTAAACAAGGCTACTCTCCAGGTCGTATTTGAGACGAATCCTGAGCAGGCTGACGCTCTCCGCGCACTTGCAGTCAAGGGACTCAAGGAACTTGCTGAGAATGGTCCTTCTGATGAGTACTTCGATAGAACTGTCAAGTACTACAAGAAGCTTATCCCAGAGAGAAGAATCACCAATTCATACTGGATGAGTGCTCTCGAGGTTAACGCTAAGCATGGCGAGAACTATGATGCTGAGTACGAAGCAGCAGTCAATGCTCTTACTCCTGAAAAGGTAAAGGCAGTAGCTGCAGAGATCGTTGCCGCAGCAAATCTCGTTGAGATCGTGATGCGTCCAGAGCTTTAGTTGAAGCTTACATATTCTATATAGGGGGCTGCCATTTGGCAGTTCCCTTTTATTTTGCTAATATTGTAGGTTAGTTTGTTTAAACCCCAATGATATGACAGCAGAAGCTATTAACCAGATAGACTCGATCAATGTTACCCTTAATGCGGGTGGCATGAATACCATTAACATCGTACTTGCTTTTGTAATGTTCGGTGTAGCACTTGGCATTAAGCCAAAGATGTTTGTAGATGTTTTCAAAAGCCCGAAGTCTGTGATTGTAGGTGCTTGCTGTCAGCTCATTTGCCTTCCACTATTCACTTGTCTATTGGCTATTCTCATGCTTAAGCTTGGCTGGATTTCACCTATGATGGGACTTGGTATGATCCTGGTCGCTTCATGTCCGGGAGGCAATATCTCGAATTTTATTTCGTCTCTAGCAAAGGCAAACATCGAGCTTTCTGTTTCATTGACCGCGATCAGCACAGCGCTGGCAGTGCTGCTCACCCCTGCAAACTTCTTCCTCTACGGAAGCTGGTTCATCAACTTCGCAAACAACATTGGTGTAAGCGAGATTCCGATGCTTGTGATTCCTTTATGGGATGTATTCAAGACCATCTTCATCCTCCTCGGAATTCCTCTCACTCTCGGTATACTTTGCTCACAGTACCTTCCTAAGGTTTCAGAAAAACTGAAGAAGCCATTCCAGTATGTTTCCATCGTGTTCTTCCTTGTGATGGTAGTGCTGTCATTCTCTTCTAACATCGAGGCTTTCCTTCAGTGTATGAAGTACATCGTAGTAGTTGTATTTATCCACAACCTCCTTGCACTTGGTATTGGCTATGGCATGGGTGCTGCGTTCAAGCTCCCGTTTGCTGATAAAAAGACTCTTACCATCGAGACGGGTATCCAGAATTCAGGTCTTGGACTTGCCCTTCTTCTCGGTACAAATATCTTCGCTGCTTTCCCTCCTCATGGTGGACTTCTCGTCATCACTGCTTGGTGGGGAATATGGCATATTATCGCAGGTTTGACCGTCGCTACGGTGTTTAACCTTAAATCAAAGAAGAATGGCTAGGATTCACGATCATAGCACGGGTTATAGGATACTTCGTCTATACTCTGATTTCTGTACATATATGGCCTATGGCCGCACTGAGATTGTGGGAAAGGAAAATATCCCACAGAATTCAGCAGTTATTTTTGCACCAAATCATTGCAATACATTGATGGATGCCATGGTAGTGCTTCGCGCCCGTCGTGATGCCACGGTGTTTGGTTGTAGGGCAGATTTGTTCAAGAATCCTATTGCAAACAAGGTGCTCCGGTACCTCAAGATTCTTCCTATGCCTCGCGTACGCGATGGCATCCGCGAAGTGATGGGTAACCTGAAAACCAATGAAGAAGTAGTGGACTCCATCACTGACAATGTTCCATTCTGTGCATTCCCAGAAGGTACACATCGTCCAAAGCATTCTTTGCTACCAGTTAGAAAGGGAATAGTCCGTATCGCAAAAACTGCTATTGACAAGACTTCTCAGCCGATTTATATCGTGCCTGTAGGCTTGGAATATGGCGATTACTATCGTTTCCAGTCAACCTCACTGGTGAACTATGGCGAACCTATCGATGTCACTGATTTCTTCAGAAAGCATGAGGGGTTAAATGACGTCGAAATATATCGTGAGATTACGTCCGTCCTCTCAGATTCGATGTCCAAGCTTATTACATATATTCCTGACGACGAGGACTACGAGGCTAAGTGGCCGCTGATCAAGGCTATTGTAGCACCACTTCGAGGAACGCCTAAGGCACGTCTGGAAAAGAATAGGGCCGCAGCATCGAAGGTGGAGGAGATCTGGCAGAATGAGACTCTACGCGAAGTGCTTCGTGAGAAATCATTGGAATTTGAAAAGGAAAGAAAGGCTTGTGGCATATCGACTCATTCCTTCGGTTTCAGAAAGCCTGTTCTTAGGTTCTTCTTCAAGACTTTGCTTCTTCTGGGATTGCTTCCTTTTGAGGTGGTTTTTGCTGTTATAGGGTCGCCTATGCTGCTTCTCTCGACTATACTTGTATCCAAGATCAAAGACAAGGCATTTTCAAATAGTGTGAGGTATATTTCTTATCTTGCCCTTCTTCTACCTCTCCAGATTCTTTGGGTTTCTCTTGGATTTGCTGCGTTCCATTTGTCGTGGATCTGGGTGCTCATTGGATTTTTGAGCCTTGTTGTGGCATTCCCATTTGTGTTCCGTTACAAGGAAGGAATCCGTGTTTGGATCTCAGACATCAAGCTTATGTCAAATAAAAAACTGCGTCGCAGTTTTGATGAAATCCGCGACGCAGTCAGATAATATCTTATTTCAGATTTTCTCTTATTCCTTACCAGCAAGACGCTTGTAAGTGTTCAGACGTACCTTTGCAAACTCCTCGGTCTTCTCGAGCAGCTCCTTAGCTGAATCTGGGAAGAGCTTGTAGAGTGATGCGAAACGTACCTCACCCTTGAGGAAGTCCTGGAACTTGGTCCAGTCTGGCTCCTTAGAGTCGAGAGTGAATGGGTTCTTGCCCTCTTCCTCGAGCATAGGGTTGTATCTGTAGAGATGCCAGTAACCACACTCGACAGCAAGCTTCTCCTCCTTCTGGCTGAGACCCATACCTGCCTTAAGTCCGTGGTTGATACAAGGTGCGTAAGCGATGATGAGGGATGGTCCGTCATATGCCTCAGCCTCCTTGATGGCATTGAGATACTGTGCCTGGTTTGCACCCATTGCTACCTGTGCTACGTAAACATAGCCATAGCTGATAGCCATCATACCAAGGTCCTTCTTTCTGATCTTCTTACCAGAAGCAGCGAACTTAGCGATAGCACCTACAGGGGTAGACTTAGATGACTG
>JAKSJM010000010.1 GCA_024398075.1 Bacteroidales bacterium
ATTCTACGGCGTTCGCGCCGTGGCGTAACTTTTATAAAATTAACGAACTATTGAATATTGGTTGGTAATAATTATTCTGCATAAAGAAGATAAGGTCTACGCTGCTCCTTGAACGCCTTCACGTCATCAGTCCACATAGCCTTGATCTCGTCTGCCGATGCGCCTGCGAGTATCATCTCCCTCACATAGCCCTGGCCCACCTCATGCTCGAAGTGCTCACCATTTGTGAAGAAATCCTCACCCACATTCATCTGATTATACGCATTGATCAGGTTTGTAAAGTCTGCGCCACGATCCCAAATGGCCTGAAGAGGCATGTCACGGAAGTCGAAGCCATAGCAAAGCTGATCCTGATAGCGAGGCGAGCTGGCCCCTTCCATGCTTCTAGGAGTGAAGCTGAACTCCACGCCCTTCATGTCTGGATGTCCACAAAGCTCATATGGATACATGGTACCACGTCCTTCTGTGACAATGGTAGCAGCGAAATAACAGTTCTCGGCATACAGATAAACGCTCTTCATGTCCTTCAGGTTAGGAGAAGGCTTCATGAGAAGAGAGTACTTCATCTGGTGATCATAGTTCAAGCAAGGTATGACGGTGAGGTCACAAGTGCCCTCTGGTATCCATCCCTCTCCATTGATCATAAGCGCCAGTTCACCCAAGGTCATGCCATGAATCATGCAGATAGGAAGCCATCCAATGCCACTCTTGTACTTCATGTCAAGCATAGGTCCATCGACATAGAAACCGTTCGGATTTGGACGATCAAGTACGACTACCTTCTTTCCATACTTGGCACTGGCCTCCATCAAGTGGTGCATAGTTATGTAGTAGGTATAATACCTCATGCCCACATCCTGAATATCGACAACGATCACGTCAAACGCAGCCATTGACTCTGCACTTGGAAGATGGGTGCCATGCTCATATAGAGAAAGAATAGGAATTCCTGTTACGGGATCCACAGAACTTGGTACATTTGCTCCGGCATCAGCTGCGCCACGAAAACCATGTTCAGGAGAGAAAATGGCTGTCACATTTACTCCACGCTCGATAAGCGCGTCCAGAATATGAGGACCATATACCACTTCAGCATCCTCTGAAGCAGGAGTACCGAATGGAATCATACAATTCTCATCTGTAACAGGAGTGCCAGCAGGGACCATCAAACCTTCAGACTTATCGCCAACGATGCCAGTGTGATTTGAGTAAACCGCCACCCTCTTGCCCTCAAGCAAAGGGAGATACTCTTCGAAGCGCTCGTCACCAAGCACTATTCTATCGTCGGCAGTTTTTGATTGGCATGAGATGATGGTTAACGCCGCCATCACAAGTATTGAAAGTTTTCCTCTCATGTTTTCATATAAGCATTAATATGCAAATATACAAAAAAGGACGTAAAAACGGTTTACGCCCTTCAAATAATATCTCAAAAAACTACTTTGCGATAAATGGACCGTACACAGCCTTAACCCTATACTCCATGTCCGTGTCATCAAGTGCATACACCATATATGTGCCACCTCCCGGAGCAACCCTGACCACGAAATGGCCTCCTACAGCAGCGAAGTTTATCTTTGACAGTTTCTGCTCATTCGCCTTGTTTGTGACAAAGATCTGGCAAGAAGGATTTGCTTCAAGAACTCTCTGCATGGTCTCATGATTTGGCTGGACAGTCCTCCAGTTTCCGACAAGAAGCACTGAAGGCTTGAGTTTACCAAGGATAGTAGAGCTATTTGTGTTTGAGGTACCATGATGAGAAGCCTTCATGACATCCACCTCACCTACCACTTTAGAAATAGGCTCTTCTATATCCTTATAAGCATATGTAGTGCGACCCGAATACTGAATGTCACCACCCGTGAAGTAGTTGAACTTGCCGTACTTGAACTCAAGTACACAACTTAGGACATTGCCTCCAGGAAGCACATCTTTCTTCGCTCCATTCTCGCACAAACGGAAAAGCTCTTCGGAAGAAGGTAATTCAGAGTGAGACTCATAGCCCGTTCCTGTCCAGACGTCACCATTGGCAGCAATGTTTCTCACGCTGAAATCCTTCATCTCAGCATGCTTCAATGGGAACTGGTCATCGTGACCTACTGCAAACTTCTCCCTGACAGAACCATACTTCTTCGATGCCCATGCAATGTAGTTCAAATAGCTCTGATAGTTAAGAGGAGTCGTAGGAGCATAGTAATCAGCCGAAGGACGGTCATCAAACTCGCCTCTGTCCACAAGTTTTCCAAAAGGAAGCTTGACGCCGAGCTCGCCTATACCCACATACTGGAACTGGCCATCATGATGAACAGGATTAAGCGGGCTGTAATATCCCATGTGGTCGCTATGATAATGAGTCAGCACGAAGTAGTCAACCCTACCTGCTGAAACAGATGGCAAGAAATGCTTTATATAATTAAGTACAACCTCGCTGCTAGTTACATCTGCAGAAGGTTTAGGATCAAGTCCTGGAGGATCCATTGTATCCTTAGGCTGTGAACCACCGCAATCAATAAGCATAGTGGTGCCGTCAGGGTAAATAAGGAAAGAGCTTTCACCTCTCGCGCTGTTGATGAAGTGGATGTCGAAATAACCCTTCTGCCAGTCAGGAAGAACCTGACCTACAGTCACATCCGAAGAAGCGACACTTAATTTGGACTGAGAACCGCATGAAGCCAAAATAATGGCCACTGCGAGTACAAACATATTTCTTTTCATTTCACTTATGTGTTAGCATAGCGAAGTTACACATTTTTTACTATATTTGTGACTCATACGACATTTAACATCTTAAAATAAAACAAAACATGAAAAAAGTATTGGCAATGGTGATGATCGCCCTCACAGTAGTGAGCTGCGGTACACTCACAAAGACAGCAAATGGTGCACTTATCGGTAGCGGCAGCGGCGCAGCCCTCGGCGCAGCAGTAGGAGCACTCGTAGGTAAGGACGGAAAGAGCGCTGCTATCGGTACTGCTATCGGTACTGTAGTAGGTGCAGGTGTAGGTACCCTTATCGGAAACAAGATGGACAAGAAGGCTGAGGAGCTTGCAGCTCTTGAGAACGCACAGGTTGAGACTGTAGAGGACGCTAACGGCCTCAAGGCAGTCAAGGTTACTTTCGACAGCGGTATTCTTTTCAAGACTAACAGCTCTACCCTTAGCGCAGACTCAAAGGCAGCTCTTAAGGACTTCGCTCAGAAGATGTCTGATATGGTTGAGACCGACATCACTGTTTACGGTCACACTGACAACACAGGTTCAGACGCAGTTAACGAGAAGCTTTCTGCACAGAGAGCAAACTCAGTATCTTCATACCTTCAGTCACTCGGCATCGCTAAGAATCGCATCACAGCTGAGGGCAAGTCTTATAGCATGCCTGTAGCATCAAACGAGACCGCAGAGGGTCGTGCACAGAACCGCCGCGTAGAGATCTTCATCTCTGCAAACGAGAACATGATCAAGCAGGCTGAGAACGGTACTCTTCAGTAGTCTATCGCTACTCATACAGCATAAGGCTGACCCGAAAGGGCCAGCCTTTTTTTGCATACATCACAAAAAAATCAGGCCGACCGTAATGGTCAGCCTGACTCTTTATATCTTCCGATATAGATTTACGCGAGCTTGTTAATGTAGCAAGCGATACCGCTCTTAAGGTTAGCAGCCTTGTTCTTGTGGATAAGACCGATCTTAGCGAGCTTGTCAATCATAGCGAAAACCTTAGGTGCGTTTGCCTCAGCGGTCTTCTTATCGGTGGTGTTTCTGATAGCACGAATAGCGTTTCGTGTAGTCTTTGCATAATACTTGTTATGCAGTCTGTGCCTCTCGCTCTGGCGGATGCACTTCTCAGCAGATGCGTTGTTTGCCATTATTTTATCTTTTTTATTATTACTAGTAGTGGGTAGGGGAATCGAACCCCTATTGCAAGAATGAAAATCTTGAGTACTAGCCGTTATACGAACCCACCAAACGAATGGAACGCAAAGGTAGAAATAATTATTTACAAGACCAAATTTTTCTACTCTTTTTCTGCGTCAGTCTTTTTCCACTCAAACGAGTAGAGGATGGACTCGACCTGTCTGAGGTACTGTCTCTTATCGTATCTTGGAGCATATACAAATGCCTCAACCACAACTATTTCCTTTGCATCTGGAGAATAGAATGAATGCTGTACGAAAGGACCACCCATATAGTCGTTGTACACCTCCCAGAAGCCTCTTGTCTCAGCGAAATCACGTCCTTTGTACTTCATGAACTTCACTGTAGGAGCCAGGAATTCGCCTGTAGTCATGTATGTTCCATCAAACATTCCAGGGACATTGGCCTTCATGATCTCGTTTCTATGAGCAATGATGCGCTCAAGTGTAAACTCCTGATCATCAGCCACTGGATACTTATACACGAAGATGCCCTGAGTCACATACTGAGTGTCGTATGAAATCCATGAGAAGTCATCAGTCACCTTCTTCAGCTGATATCCGGAAGGAAAATGAGGTGCGCCACCTATGCGGTTCGCGACGGTGTCAAAGATAGGACGAGTCTCATAGAGAAGGGTATTTGTCACTACCCTGTCGCGCTCAGCCTGCTCGATAGCATTGACCACCACTTCTTCATTCTCGGTGAACACCTCAAGAGCACCCGCAGAATCATATGCGGAGATCTTGATCACGCACTGAGGGTGAGACCACATATCCTGCTTGAGGAAAGCTCCTGTCTTCTGAAGCTGAGGATTGATCTCAAAGAAAAGGATATTTCTGTGTACCTTGAAAAGGTCACCGAAATTTGAAGGTGTCACATTCACAAGCGAATAGAGTGGCTCGCTCTGCGCCAGCCATGGGCAGTCAGACGCAAGAGCCTCTCTGACCTTGTTTCCGAGCGCGCCTTCCCAGTCTGTTTTTTCCATAACCACGATTACCTCGCCAGCCTTGCCGCTGACATTTGGCAGAAGCGGTTTACGGCTTCCGCCACATGAAGAGATGCTAAGCAGCGCCAGAACGCCGAGAATGATGGAAGTTAATCTTTTCATCTTCAATATGTTTTATCTTAATAATCTAGTGATATCATTGCCAAAGGCGAGCATCATGAGCATGAGCAGCAAGAACATGCCTACCATCTGCATCACCATGAGGAAGCGGTCGCTTGGCTTGCGACCAGAGACCATCTCGAAAATGAGGAACACGATGTGACCTCCATCAAGTCCAGGTATAGGCAGAAGGTTCATCACACCAAGCATGATCGAGAGCAGCGCCAGTATCTGCAGGAATGCATACCAGTCCCATGCGCTTGGGAACACCTGTCCTATGGCGATAAAGCTCCCCACAGACTTATACGCCTGAGTAGACGGATTTGCCACAAGTCTAAGGTCACGAAGATATCCGCCAATGGTATCGAAAGCCATCTCGCAGCCAGCAGGGATGGCGCCTAAAACAGAATATTTCTTCACCTGGAGACCAGGGAAAGCCATATACACGCCGATGCGGCCGAGCGAGTCGACCTGCAGAGGTACACTCAACGTATCAGCGTCACGCTGCATGAGCACCTCCACTTCCCCACCCGCATGAGCGAGCAGAATCTGGCGAGCGTCCTGCACGAAATCTACCTTGAGGGTATCTACAGCAATGATTCTGTCACCTCTCTGCACTCCAGCCTCGACGTTTGGCGAACCAGCCATCACAGAATCCACCACGAAAGGCACGGCGAGGGAGAACATATCGGGAGAATTCAGCACCTGGCCAAGCATTGAGTGATCTATGTATATGTCCAATGTATCCGCGCCACGCAGCACCGTGGCCTTTGTCACATCACGACGCGCGAGGTCGGCTTGCAGCGTAGCGAAATTCTCCGGAACGTAGTCGTCGAAAGCGAGGATATGGTCTCCACTACGAAAGCCCATCTCGTATGCTAAATCATTGACATATATAGCATTGCCCTCATTTGCGACATAGCTCTTCCCCCAGACGCCCATTATTAGGGCATACACGAGAATGGCAAGGATGAAGTTAAAGAACACACCTCCAAACATGACGATAAAACGCTGCCATGCCGGATGTGCTCGAAACTCCCAAGGTTTGGGTTCTGTGCCAATGAAATCGGTATCCATCGACTCATCCACCATGCCACATATCTTGCAGTAGCCACCGATCGGCAGCCAACCAATGCCATACTCAGTCTCACTGTCCTTGAGCTTGGGGAAAAGTTTGGAAAACCATCCCTCCTTCGTGCTCAGGAGTTTCACTCCACCTGCATCAAAGAACAAGAAAAACTTGTCCACACGAATATCAAATATACGCGCGAACAAGAAATGTCCAAACTCATGGATGACTACCAGCAACGACAGCGCCAGTATCACCTGAACGGCCTTAATCAGAACTACCATCTATCAGCTTTTGCGACGAGCCTCTATCTTCTTCACAAGCTCCGAGGCGTAAGATGCCACAGCTTCATTTGTGGAGAAGATGTCGTCAATGGTTGGATTTGCTACAAAAAATGAACCAGAGAGAGCTGATGCGGCGATGTCGGAAATGTCATAGAAACCTATCCTATCCTGAAGGTATGCTGCCACAGCCACTTCATTGGCAGCATTCAGCACACAGCCAGCATTGCCGCCCTTCTCAAGCGCCTCGAATGCCAAGCCGAGGGCCGGGAATTTCTCCATATCAGGAGCGAAGAACGACAGGTTCCCGAGCTCCGCGAAATTCAACTTCTTGTTGTTCAGAGGGAGTCTATCCGGGAATGCGAGGGCGAGCTGAATAGGCTCGCGCATGTCTGGGCAGCCCATCTGGGCGATCACGGCACCATCTTCAAACTCCACCATCGAATGAATGATGGACTCTGGATGCACGACAACATTGATATTCTTCGCTCCCATATCGAAGAGCCACCTGGCCTCGATGACCTCGAAGCCCTTGTTCATCATGGTCGCCGAATCGATGGTAATCTTCGCGCCCATGTTCCAGTTCGGATGCTTGAGGGCCATGGACTTGGTAGCTGTCGCGATCTTCTCCCTATCCCAGGTGCGGAATGGGCCGCCGGATGCGGTTATATGGAGTTTGGCAACAGCATTGCCCTGCGCAGCAAGAAGGCACTGGAATATAGCCGAATGCTCCGAATCAACAGGGAGTATAGGAGCATGGTACTTCTCTGCCTCAGCCATCACTATGGAACCAGCAGCGACAAGCGTCTCCTTGTTTGCAAGGGCAATCACCTTGCCGGCACGAATGGCGGCCATAGTCGGCGCCAAACCGCTGAAACCCACCATGGATGCCACCACGATGTCCACAGAGTCGGAGGTAACCAAGTCGCAAACTGAATTAATCCCAGCAAACACCTTAATACCCTCATCCTGAAGCGCTTCCGACACCTCGCCATAGAGAGACTCATCACATATGACCACATGCGCAGGATCAAACTCCTTCGCCTGCTCTATAAGGAGTGCGCTGCTTCTATTTGCTGTAAGCAGCTCTATCTGGAAAAGGTCGGGATGCTGACGCACGACATCGAGAGTCTGGCGTCCGATGGAACCTGTAGATCCAAGTACGGCAATTCTTCTTTTCATTTCTAGAAATTGATATAATCTGTAGGATTCAATGTCTCACCTTTCTGCCACAACTCGAAATGCAGATGGCTACGCTCACTGCCATCACCGGCAAGGGCAATGGATGTACCTGCCGAAACGCGATCTCCCGCTTTCTTCATCAATTTCACGGCATTCTTGTATACCGTGACAATATCATCATCATGCTGAATGACAATGGTATAGCCACTCTCATCATTGAATCCATCAAAAATGACAGCACCGCCGAGCGCAGCCTTGACGACTGAGTTCTGGGATGCGTGTACATCTACATACGGGTGGCGAATAGGGTCATAGCCCAAGACCACCTCGCCCTGCAGAGGTGCGAAGAAATGAAGGCCTTCGATAGGCAGCTGACGCTTCTGTCCTGAGACGTCAAACTGCTCCGCATCCACCACCATCGCCTTAAGCGCAGAGTCGCGCTCGGACAGATACGCCTCGTCCTTGGCTTCCGCCTTCTTCGCATACAGTGCTATCACGCTGTCCATGCTCACAGGCTCCCCGCCCTCCAGGACATTTGCAAGATTCTCTGTGTAAAGTTCCCAACGAGTGATCACCTTCTCCAAAGAATCTATCTTGATGGCATTCTGAATGGCAGTATGCTTGGAATTCGCATCAGGATAGCCAGGGATCAAGGATCTGATCGGAGTGAACGCAATGATGGAGAAGAAAAGCGCCAAGACAATGAAGAAAACAGACAAAAGCAGCACTGCAAAGTTTGACTTGGAGAACTTTCTTGTCCAGATGTTCTCGTGAGTGTCTCCATCTGAGATGGAGAGGCGATATGATTGAACCTTTTTATTTTGACTCGACATAAAAAATGGTTATATTTGTGTGTTATGGACAGACTCATTGGAATAGACTTCGGAAGGAAACGTACGGGACTGGCTGCCAGTGACCCACTTGGCATCTTCGCTTCCGCGCTTGAGACTGTACCTTCTGCAAAGATAATAGAATATCTCAAAAAATACGCCGAAAACGAGACCATTACGGGCATCGTTATCGGTTACCCACTTAATCTTAACGGAGCGAAGGCCGAAGCGGCCAAGGACGTGGACGCGTTCCTGCCCAGACTGAAGAAAGCATTCCCAGATGTGCCCATCTATCTGGAAGACGAGCGTTTCACCTCTGTACTGGCCCACAGGGCGATGATAGATGGAGGTATGAAGTATAAGGATCGTCGCGACAAAACATCCGTAGACAAGATCAGTGCGGCAATAATTTTGCAGGGTTTTATGGACAGAAAATCTAAAGGATTATGATACAGCCTATATATCTATATGGCTCTGAAGTGCTTAGAGCCACAGCCAAGGAATTGGACATCAATGATAAAGAACATGTAAATAAGCTAGTCACCGACCTCAAGGACACCCTCCAGAAGGCAGACGGATGCGGACTTGCTGCACCTCAGATAGGCGTCAGCGAAAGAGTCGTACTCGTAGACGGACGTGGAATGGTCGATGTCTATGACTACCTCAAGGATTTCCTTAGAGTGATGATAAACCCTGTCATCATCGAGGAAAGCGAGGAACAGTGCGAGTACAACGAAGGTTGTCTCAGCATCCCTGGCATCTATGCAGACGTAGTCAGACCAGCGAAAATCACTGTTGAATACTACAACGAGAACCTTGAGAAAGTCACTGAGACTTTCGACAAGTTCGCTTGCCGCATCGTACAGCACGAGCTTTCACACCTTGACGGTTGCGTGTTCACGGATCTTGTGAAACCGATCAGAAAGAAAATGATCGCAAAGAAGCTGCTAGGCATCTCACGCGGCAAGGTTTCCACACACTATAACGCTAAAATAAAGTAATCATGGGAGCATTCCACGCATACGACATCAGAGGAATCTATGGCGTAGACTTCGACAAGCAGACCGCGTACAAGGTAGGATACTTCATCCCCGAGCTGCTGAACACCGACAAGGTGCTGGTAGGCCACGACTGCAGAGTCTCTTCGCCTGAGATTCACGAATATCTTATAAAAGGCATCACCGATGCCGGTGCTGACGCCTACGACCTTGGCCTCACGAGCACACCTATGGTGTACTTCGCCACGGCCTACTACGGCTTCGACGCATCAGTGCAGATTACCGCTTCGCACAACCCTGCTGAGTATAACGGCATGAAGGTATCTCGCGCAAATGCCCTTCCTGTGGCATTGGAAAGCGGACTTGGCACCATCAAGCAGTGGATAGACGAGGGAAAGGCCACACCTGTGGCTGAAAAGCCTGGAAAGGTGTTTGCAAAGGACTTCCACGCCGACTACATGAAATTCATGAAGCCTTACATCGGCGACTACTCAAACCTTAACATTGCATTTGACCTGTCAAATGGCATGGCAAACCTCTTCGCGAAGGAAGTTTTCGGAGACAAGCCATCATACATCTTCGACGAGATCGACGGACGCTTCCCTAACCATGAGCCAAACCCATTGATCCCAAAGAATGTAGAGCCACTCAAGCAGCTCGTCAAGGAAAAGAAGGCAGATATCGGAGTCATCTACGATGGCGACGCAGATAGAGTGATGTTCGTAGACGAGAAGGCACAGTTCGTGGCTCCTGACCTTGTGATCGCTCTCATGTCAGAGTATTTCGTGAAGGAAAGAGGCGCAAAGAACCCTGTAGTTCTCCAGGAGATACGTTCATCGAAGGCCGTTAGCGAGTTCCTCGAGCCTATGGGGGCAGAAGTGCACACATGGCGAGTAGGACGCGCGTTTGCTGCGCCAAAGCTCCGCGAAATCGATGGCCTTTGGGGAGGCGAGCTCGCAGGACACTACTACTTCAAGGACTTCTTCTATTCAGACAGCGGACTTCTCGCATCACTCATTGTCCTTAGAATCGTATCAAAGCTCAAGGAACAGGGCATCACCCTCAGTGAGCAGATATCAAAGATAGCACGCTATCAGAATTCAGGAGAGATCAATTTCCGCCTTGAAGACAAGAAAGGCGCCATGGACGCGGTAAGAGAGCATTTCTGCGCGCAGGAGGCTGCTACCAAGTCAATGGACTTCGATGGATACAGAGTCGAGTTCGCAGACTGGTGGTTCAACATCCGTCCTTCAAACACGGAGCCATATCTTCGTTTCATCTGCGAAGCAACCACCAGAGAGAAGCTCGAGCAGAAGATACAGCAGACCAAGGAACTCCTCAAAACACAGTTTAACGCCCAAATGTAACTCCCCCATGCACTTCAAGACGCTTACTACAACCCTTACCATATTAATATGCTCATCTGCGATGGCACAGACATTGGCCATCGATACAGAGAAAGCTGACAGACTCTCTGAAGCTGACAGCTCGTTTGTCGGCCCCAAGAGCTCATTCATCCTGAACGAGGCACCTTCCGCGGACACATTGGACACATCAGATCCGCGCATCAAGATTTTGCTTCGCAGCGACAAGACATGGGACTACATCAAGTCAGGTGATTTTTTCACAAATGACGACTACTTCAAGAGCAACTGGAATGAGAGGACGGATGCATACGACCTTGATTTCTCTCTGCTACCAGATAAGATAACACTCTGGCTCGTAGACAGCACCAGCCATTTCTGCTGTCCTTACCAGACCAAGGTATACTCAAAGTTTGGATATAGGCATAAACGTCGCCACCAAGGCTGCGACCTGCCTTACCCAGTAGGCACCCCTGTGAAGGCCACCTTTGATGGCAAAGTCAGGATCAACAAATGGGTAGGTGGCTACGGAAACTTGATCGTTATCAGACATGCCAATGGTCTTGAGACATTCTACGGTCACCTTTCAAAGAGTCTCGTAGAAGAAGGAGAGTGGGTAAGAGCAGGACAGACCATCGCCCTCGGTGGCTCTACTGGACGTTCTACCGGCCCTCACCTTCATTTCGAGACCAGATACCAAGGATACGCATTTGACCCAGAATGGCTCATTGATTTCGAGCATGGAGTGCTTAGAAATGGAGTATTCACGCTGAAGAAACGATATCTTTCAGCATCTAGCAGATACGTCCCTGAGAGCATAGACGAGGAAGAGGAGGTTATCCTCGGAGACGAAGCCGACAAGGCAGCAGAGCAGAAGAGAATCGCAGAGCAGAACGCCAAGCAGTACTACACCGTAAAGAAAGGAGACACACTCGGAAAGATTGCTCAGAGACACGGTACCACAGTCAGCAAACTCTGCTCGTTGAACGGAATCAAGTCAAGTTCTGTCCTTCAGATCGGAAAGAAGCTCAGAGTAAGATAGTCTTACTCTGAATATCAGAAAAAAGCGTGGCCAACATTTATGTGACCACGCTTTTATTCTTTTTCTAAATCCAGACTAAAATGACAATTTAGTCATGAACGTAACGCGATGATTGGAAACCCAATGGGTATCTACATCAGCAAGTCCATTCTCCAGGTTAATGTACTGTTTCGAGCCATACTGAACTCCTGTGAGCTCATATTCAAGGCCTAGAGTAAGCTTACCATAATTGTAGAGAAGATTAGGTGCCACACGGAACATCTGGTTTATGTTCCAAGCATTCTTGTTGAAGAAGATGGCTGTCTTATCAAGCTGAGAATGTGTAGCCTTCAGTATAACTTCAGGATCGCCATAGATAAGAGCAGTCTGAACCACCTCTTCGTTATACCCGATAAGGGTTTTAGTGGTTCCGAAATTCTTCATATAGCCAAGAAGAAGAACTCCCTGAATGTCCTTTCCATAAGTAAAGTTAACCCATGAGGATGAGGTGGTATAAGGAGTATAATCGTACCTTACGCCATCTACCTTCGAAGAAATGGCATAGCCACTCATGAGGTTAAGATGCTCTCCACCCTGTGCAAAAATGGTCTTCGCCTTGAAAGTGAATGCATCTTTCTTGTACTGGGCATAGAAGAAAGGAGACATGGTAGTGATGCGATCAGCCGCTCTGACTATGACACCGTTATATGACGACCTGTACCTTGGCTTGATACTAAGGACATCCAGACCTAGTCTCATGAGGAGGCCTCCATCCATGTAGGTAACACCAGCATAGAGCTCTGGAATGCAGCTATACTTCATATAGTTTGCAGAAGGGCCATCTGGACCATTGGAAAGGTACTGCATCTGCCAGATACCTGCAAGGTTGAAGGAAAGGTTCTTCAGCGGCTTATATTCTACGTTCAGCTGTGGACTTCTATTGAAAGGACTGAATGGGGCACCTACAGCGAGTGCAAGGACATCCGGCATGTCGATGCCGAGCGGATGCCACGCCTGACCCATCTTTACTCCAAGATAAGAATCACGGCCCAGGTCCCAACCAAGGTTCATATAAGCCTGGCGAACTCGAAGAGTAGCCGTATTTCCGTTCATACAGTAAAAGTCTGCCTCAATCTTCGCAGAAGCGGTCATTCCCCCGTGCTTATATCCCAGCACATCGAGTCCAAGTCTCGAGGTAAGAGTCAAGAAACGGAAGGAATTCTGTCTATTCATATCATCCCCAACGAGATTCAGATTCTGATCCTTAGGGATGAGATACAGCAAATCAAGTGTTCCTGCTTCGCTCTCGCGAGTATCGAAGGCACAATAGTTACGTATGAATCCATACACCTTGTAGGTAGGTGCCACTGACTTTTCCTGCGCATGCATGAGCGCTGGCATCAACTCCAGGACAAGGAGAACAGTAAAAAACGACCTTCTCATAATCTATGATTTTGCTGATACTTTATGGACAACACTGATAAGAACGCTTCCGAGCACGCCGGCGCTCACACTGGCGATAAGCACAGCTATCTTACCCATGCTGCGAAGAGCCTCCACAGTGGTAGGGTCGAAGCCTCCGAAAGAGAGGGTATCCACGAAGATGGACATGGTGAAGCCGATGCCTCCGAGGCATGCGACAGCGAAGAACATTGGCCATGACGCATTTGAAGGCATGCTGGCCACCTTGCACTTGATGGCGAGGAAGCTGGTGAGGGTGATGCCCACAGGCTTTCCAAGCACAAGGCCAAGGAAGATACCGAGGCTGACACTACCCAGGGTAGGATCCATCTTGAAGATGTTGAAATATGATGGATCTGCGATCTCCACACCTGCATTCGCGAGAGCGAAAATAGGCATGATGAGGAAGTTCACAAATGGTCCAAGAAGATGCTCCAACCTGTCAGTCATCGGCATGGTCTCCCTGGCGATGAGGCTCATACGGCGAAGACAATGTCTCTGAGGGCCATTTGGCAGCGACTCATCATTGATCGTCATGTACTCATCGAAACGGCGTACATACTCACGACGCTTACGCTGATAGTATGCTACAGAATAACGAGGAGTTGATGGGATAAGGAGCGCCATCACCACACCTGACATGGTAGAGTGGATGCCTGAGTAGTAGAACAGGGTCCACACCACAAGTGCGAGGGCAAGGTATATCCATGCACGCTTCTCACCTATCTTGTTCAGCACAAACACGAGGAGCATCACAGCAAACGCCACTCCCAGCAGTGGGAGGTTGATGTTTCCTCCATAGAATATAGCCACCACAAGTATGGCAATGAGGTCGTCCGCGATGGCGAGCGCAGTGAGGAACACCTTCAGCGACACAGGGACCTTGTCTCCAAGCACTGAAAGGATGCAGACCGCAAATGCGATATCAGTCGCTGTAGGGATACCCCATCCACCTGCAGCCATGGTTCCATGGTTTACAAGGATGTAGATGAGTGCAGGAGCTACTACTCCACCGAAAGCCGCGATCACTGGAAGAAGAGCCTTCTTCACTGAAGATAGCTCACCATGTGAGATCTCCCTTCTGATCTCGAGACCGACGGTGAAGAAGAACACCACCATCAGGATATCATTGATGAATGCCTCAATGGTCAGGCCCTTAGGGAACATGAAATTGATGTGTCCGTCAGGGCTCTGGACATGGGCAGTGAGTGAAGTCTCCAGGAAATCGCGATAGAACTCCTTGGTGAAAGGAAGGTTGGCCAGGAGCATCGCTACAACCACACAGACAAGCAGAATCACGCCCTGCGCCCATGGCTGCTTGAGGAACGACTTATGCCTCATAGCGAGGTTCCTCACTCCCTTGTTCCAAGTATATATAGGAATGAGCTTCATACCTTAGAATGTGTATTTCACCATGGTCTGGATACGGTTGTTCGATACCCAGTGGAGATCATTCTCAGCGACGATTCTCTTGCCACCCTTACCATACTGGACGCTGGTGAGCATATACTCAAGACCAAACTGGAGCTTGCCGATGTTGTAGAGAATCTCAGGCTGGATACGGTAGATAGACTTTAAGCTTGAGGCGCTGTTCTTGACATAATAAGCAAGCACATCCTCGGTAGTACCAAGGTTCTGGCTGTAGCCGAGAAGTACTGATGGAACCCACTTCTTGCTCTTCTTATACTGAAGGGTAGCCCAACCTGTGAGGTTCCTGGTAGCAACATAGCTTCTGCTGCCATTCTCAGCCTCAGCGGTACATCCATAACCGCCGATGATGTTCATGTGCGAGCCATCATTTGCGTAGGTAGCCTTGGCCTTAAGCACGAGGTCACCCATGTTCTGCTGGGTGAACACAAAGAAGTTTGTGGTGGTGAGACGATCATTCACAAGTACGGTCTCACCCTTGACAGTACCGGTTCTGCGAGGCTTGATGCTGAGGACATCTGCACCTACCTTGATCACACCATTCGAGGTCTTCAGGTTATAACCAAGGAAGAGCTCTGGAAGGCAACCATACTTGATATAGTTTGCAGAAGCGCCATCTGGGCCTGTAGAAGTATACTGCATCTGCCAGATAGCTGAAGCTGTGAGGCTTGAGCCGCCACCGAGCTTGGCATCGAGAGTCACCTGAGGAGTACGGCTGAATGGTCCGAATGGAGCACCGGACTCAAGGCTGAAGATGTCTGGGAGGTCAGCAGCCATAGGATGCCAAGCCTGTCCAATCTTCCATGTACGGGCGTCCTTTGCCACTGTCACATAAGCCTGACGAAGACGAAGTGTAGCAGTTCCAGTCACACCACTAACGCCACTGTAGAAATCAGTCTCGATCTTTGCACCGATCTTATAGCCTTCTGCCTCATAGCCAGTGACATCGAGGCCGAGACGAGATGTAAGGGCAGCGAAACGGAAAGATGGAGAAGCGTTAACATCCACACCTGAAGCGTTCAGGGACTGGTCCTTAGGCATGTAGAAATAAAGGTCCTCGGTACCTGCGGAGCTTTCGCGAGTATCGAAAGCGAAATAGTTACGAATGAAGCCGTACAGCTTGAATGAAGGTGTGCTCTGAGCAGAAGCGGTAAGCGAAACAAGTGCTGCAAGCGAAGCAGCTGCAATAGATTTTAGTCTCATATTATAAAAAACAATAGGGGCCTAAAAAATAGGCCCCTCGGTTTATTTCAGATTCATTAAGCCACTGCGAATGGGAAAATCTTTGTGAGCCAGAAGTATGCGAGAACGAAACCGACAACTCCAATGATAATGCCCACGGTAGCCATATCCTTGGTCTTCACCATACCTGTCGCAGATGCGATGGCATTTGGAGGTGTAGAGATAGGAAGGAGCATAGCGATAGAAGCACAGGTAGCCACAAAAATGATCATAGCCTGAGTTCCGCCGAGTGCGACAAATGAAGCATTTGACGCCGCGCTAGGATCCTCCATAGCTGTAGCCACAACGATGAGGATAGGGATAAGAAGTGCTGCTGTAGCAGAGTTACTGATGAAATTACTGAGGAAGTAACATACGATACCTGCCACGAGGAACACAACAATGATATTCATAGCACCGAATGGGATGGCGCTGATGAGAACCTTCGCAAGACCTGTTCCCTGGAGGTCTGTTCCAAGAGCAAAACCTCCGGCAACGAGCCAAAGCACACTCCAGTTGATATCCTTGATGTCTTCCTTGGTGAAGATGCCAAGAGCGGCGAAAACACCAAGAGGAATGAGTGCTACCACATTAGAACTGATATGAGTGATCTGCTCAGTAGCCCAGAGAAGGATAGTACCAAAGAATGTAACCCAGACGACGATGGTCTTCCAGTCTGACTTACGCTCGCTAGGCTTGATGTCAAGACGGAGTTCCTTAGCCTTGAATGGGAAGAAGAACATAAGCACAACCCAAGCAATGAGAATCATGATGAGTACGTAAGGAATCATATGACCAGCCCAAGATGCGAAGGTAACGTCATAGCCAGCCTCGCCAAGGAACTTCACAGCAGTAGCATTTGGAGGAGTACCGATAGTGGTACCTATACCACCTACATTCGCAGCAACAGGAATAGAGAGCGCAAGACCTATCTTACCCTTATCGTCATCAGGAAGGCCCTTGAGGACTGGGATAAGGAGTGCAAGCATCATCGCTGCTGTAGCAGTATTACTCATGAACATCGAGAAGAACGCGATGACAAGAAGGAATGCCAGAAGCACTGCCCATGATTTCTTAAACGGCTTAAGAAGGAAGCGTGCAAGGGTCACATCAAGGCCAAACTTGGTAGCCATGTTTGCAAGGACGAATCCTCCGAGGAAGAGCATTACTACAGGATCAGCGAACGCTGACATGATGCTCTTGTAAGGAACAAGCTGACCAGCGTCAGGAGAGCACAGGAAACCAATACCCTTATCTGACACTATCAGAAGCGAGAATACAATGATGAGAATAGAGGTGGTCCAGTTAGGGATAATCTCAAATATCCACATCAATGCAGCAAACACGAAGAGAGCGATTACTCTCTGCTGAGTGGCAGTCAAGAACTCAATACCAAAGAATGAAGTTGGTACTGCCCAGAGGAAAATGGTAATGGCAAGTACTAGTGGCAAAAGCACAAATAGCTTGACATCAAACTTGTTTTTTTCCATGTTGAATTAAAGATTAGCTTACAAATATAAAACTAATCTATCTGTTTACCAAACAAAGTTGAACTTGATATCTGCTGGAATCAACTCAAGTCTGACATTATGCCTATCCGCCTCGAGATCGTCATCGATCTCTGTATACCTTTCGACAAATTCTGCGGCACGCTTGTAGTCGCCTTCTGCCTGAAGAGAAAGGAGTTCGCCTGCAAGGGCTTCTACAACATCCTTCACTACATACCAGTTGATTGTATAGCAGCCATTGCTATGTCTCTCGATTGCGCCCTTTTCCTTAAGATAATTATAGCAGATAAGGTTACCCTGACCTACTACACCTGTATTTCCGAAACGTGAAGAGCGAAGTACACCAGCCACAAAAGTAGCAAAAGCATTCTTACCTGTCACGATGTCCTTGGTCTCGATCTCATGAATCAACTGGTCAGTGAAAAAGACTCCAAGAATCAGCGCCTTTGCCTCCTCGATAGCTACTGCATGATTTCCGAGGGCTTCACTCACACCGATACCGCCGAGTGTATTCTTTACGCCAAGTCCATGTGCCATCTCACGGAAAGCCACATTCCAGAAGAACGCATCATGGTCTACCAAATCTCTGTCGGCATCGCCAAGCATAAGCTGTCCAAGTGGGAACACGATATGATGGAACTTAGCCTCGATTATGTTCTTCATAAGAATAGTACGTGTACCATATTCTGCCTGCACGGCATCGTCGAAAGGAAGGTTGATAGCCATGTCCTTGATACCGGCATTTGCCTCGCCAGCATAGTAGAGTGCATCGCAAACGAAAAGGTTCGAGTGCTCACCAGGAGTGAAAGTCTTGTACTCATCCTTACAAGGAAGCATGTTTTGCATCTGTCCGACCATCTCTGTGAACTTGCTCACACGCTCTGTAAGCATCACATCCTTGAGAACCACATATGCACTATATGATCTCTTTATGCCGAAGCGGTCATCATCCTTGTTCTCTGTAGGACCGATCACGAGGTCCATGCGGCTGTTATCCATAGCAAGCCACTTTTCCTCTTCATCTCTGTAGTTATCTGTAGCGAGAGCATCAGCCTTGGCCAGCAGGTAAGTCCTTACCGAAGGAACAATGGTAATGTCTGCAGCGGCGCGGAGATAATCACAGATCTTCTTGACATGCTCTGCATAAGCATCATGATACCACTCTGTCTGGAGATTTCCTTCGTCATCTCTAGTGATAAGGGTATATGGACTGAACTTGTCAGGATCATCAAATGCCATGAATTCTTCGTCGGACATGAGCTCAGGATAGAAACGGGCGCCCTTAGGCATATACCAAGTATAACCACGTAGGAAAGACTTTCCAGTAAGACGATCCCAAGGTCCATAGTTAACCATGGCATAGTCCTTTACAATGCCGTTGTCTAGGCTGTCGATGGCTGACTTGTCACCAAATGCCTGCTTCCAGTAGATCTTATCAGCCTCCATGGCAGCGAAACGATAGAGATTAAGTACCTCCTTTCCGTTATCACTGATTCCATCAAGAAGACCAGTTTCAGCCTTACCGATTTCAACAGTGGCATACTCAGAGAATCGGGAGTATCTTTTTGACTCAGAACATGCCGATATGATTGTTGCAGATGCAAGCAGCAGTACAATAAATCTTTTCATCTTTTCTTAGATTAAATAGTCATGAATATGTAGGTTAGCCAATTAGTCCGTTTGATCCGAGGACAATAAGCATGAGGTATCCAAGCAACAGGCCACAGATACCCATTATGAGACCCGTCTTGGCCATATCTTTCTGTTCGATAAGACCAGTAGACGCAGCAATGGCATTTGGTGGGGTCGAAATAGGGAGCACCATACCGAGAGATGAACCGATAGCCACACCGATGAGGAGGGTGGTCACGCCGCCGAGTGGTGCGAGATTCTCAGCCACCTCAAGGCTAGAACCGACTGCAGCAAGGATAGGGACAAGTAGAGAAGCTGTCGCTGTATGCGAGATAAAGTTCGCCATCGCGTAGCAGATGAGACCGGAACCAACAACCATGATTATGGCTGGCCAGCTTTCGAAAGGAATAGTAGCGATGAGAGTCTTCGCAAGGCCTGTCTCCTGAAGACCTACACCGAGTGCGAAACCACCAGCGACCATCCAGAGCACACTCCAGTTGATCTCCTCAAGGTCACGTTTGGTGAGGACACCGGTGATAGCAAAGACACCCACAGGAAGCATAGCCACAACATTTGAGTTTACGCCCACTGCCTTGTCGAGCACCCAGAGGAGCACTGTCACGGCAAATGTAACATACACTACGATAGAGCGCCAATCTTTCTTGGTCTCACCTTCAATCTTCAGGTCAATGGTCTTCGCCTTGAATGGGAAAAGCTTCAGGAGCATGACCCAGCCGATGAGAAGCAGAAGGATGGTAAGAGGGACCATGAATGCCATCCACTGGCCGAAACCGATGGTGATACCGATCTCACCCATGTACTTGAGGGCAATCGCATTTGGAGGGGTTCCGATAGGTGTACCCATACCTCCTATGTTCGCGGCGATAGGAATAGAAAGTGCAAGCGCGATCTTACCCTTACCATCAGCAGGTAGTGCCTTGAGGATAGGTGCAAGGAGTGAAAGCATCATCGCAGCGGTGGCTGTGTTGCTAAGGAACATGGAGAAAACACCTGTGACGAGGATAAAGCCAAGGGTGACGAACTTAGGGTTTGTACCGAAAGGCTTCAGCATCACTCTGGCCAGCGTCAGGTCAAGTCCACACTTCGAAGCTGCAATCGCGAGTACAAAGCCACCGATAAACAGCATGATGATAGGATCAGCGAAACAGTGAAGCAATGATTTATAGCTGGTAAAGGTACCCAGAAGGGTAGGATTACCATTTCTGAAGAATATCAGACTACTATCTGACGTCATAAACAGCAGAAGCACCACTACCATGACTGAAGTGGTCCATGCCGGAACGGCTTCAAATACCCACATGAGAATGGCGAAAAGGAATATCGCCATGGTTCTTTTCTGAATAAGCGTCAATCCAGCAATCCAATTCTCCATAGGGAGACAGCAAACAACAAGTGCTGCTACAATGGCAATTACTAGCTTGATCGCTCTGGACACAGTTTTGTCCCCGGTCCTGTGCTGTTTTTTCCACTCATGATAAGACTCCACGAGCTGGTAACCAGGAAAATTCTTAAACATAACTTAGTTAAAGAGGTTTTTGCGTCCCAAAGACGCCCCCCTTTTTCCTGATCGAGCAAATCAAAAAAGAAGCACATCTGTGCTCAGGACGCGGTAAAAATATTTTGGTATAAACAATAATTATCCTCCACTCCAATTTGAGCGGTGCAAAAATAGGTAATATCTACCAAAATATCAAGAATAATATTCTAATTATTCCTTCACGCAGCGAACCTGGACACCAGTCTTTCCGAGGGTGGCAAAAGCAAGCGAAACCTTGCCCTTCGCGTTCACCGAGGTGAAGGTGGTCATAAGGGCAAAGAACTGGGTGGATTTATTAGGGGAAGAACAAGCATAATATGCCATTCTATTCTGGCCATACAGAGCCTCAAGGTCTGAGACGCTTGAATTCACAATAAGTGTGTTATACTTCTGAGAAGCGATGCATCCAGAAAGGACGAAGTTGAAGCCAGCCTCATTGAACTTGCCTACGCTAGAATATCCTAAAACTGGATCCCACATGTATGCCTTGTCATTGGTCTGGGTACCAGACTCACCGAGAAGCGCACTTGCGTTTGATGTTCCACAAAGAGCAAACCACTCTGCCCTGGTAGGGATATGCCATCCCTCTGGGCAAATGCCCTGGACGCCTTCGAGTTTGTCCCAGTTTGACTCATTCACTTCGGTACCCAGAAGAGCATTGTAGCTGTAGAGATAGCCCTTCGCCTTGATGGACGCCTCATCCTTCAATGCGGTAGCGACAGCGCCATCGGATGAATATGGGAACCACACATCTCCCGTGGTAGGGTCATCTGTCACAGTCATTCCCTTAGGGACGTATGCCAATGGTTCCGCCATCCAAGTCTTGCCATCCGCAAGCTTGACAGTGGCATACCTGAGGCCACCGTAGTTAAAGTAGCCATCACCCTCCTCAAAGCCTGGTTCAGTAGGTTTCTCTGAGTCAAGGGTTCCGCCATCTTCCCACGCCTCGATTTCTCCAGCCAAAGAGAAACGCACGCCCTCAGCAGTAACTTCAGCATTGATGGCATATGAGTAGCCTGGCTTCATGGTAACCTCCGAGATCTGGCCAAGGACGCTACCACCCTGCTTAGTGGTTAGCGACACGCCGAAAGCCAAGGTCTGAGGGGCAATGATAGCGCGATATTTCAAGTCCTTTTTCACAGCCTCAGCCACGATATCAACCTTCTCAGCAGTAGTATCTACACTCGCAAGCACATCGCCAAACTCTGATACGGATACGTTGACAGTAGGGACGACACCCTTGAATACGACCTTCTCGATCTCCACTCCCGCTGTATTTGTCACATTCATGACTATCTGAGTAAGCTGATGCTTGAACACCATGGTCACAGGAGCCGTCTGAGGCTTCACATCAGCCTTGGCAGCGACCATAAGGTCGTAAGCACCGGCGCCAGATGTCTGGTCTGAGCCCACTGTGAAGGTACTAGGGAAGCCATTCGATGAATAAGGATAATACGCAGAGATGGAAGATGTCAATCCACCATCTCCATACCATTCAAGTTCACCGGAAAAAGCGCCTCCAGTATATGTAAGCTTGGTATTTTCAGCATACTTTTCTCCATTTGACTTAACGATGCCTACACCCACAGCATCTCCTTCCTCAAAGTTAACTTCCGTGGCACGAGTTATAACTGGTTCAATGACTACCTTGCCAGGAAGCACCACCTCTGGGGTAATCTGACGGCAAGCGGCAAGTCCTAGCAGCGCGCAAGCCATAAGAAAACTCTTCTTCATATAACAGATACTTTAAAATTCATAACCTAAACCAATGGTAGCGGCAAATCTCTTGTCACCGCCAATGGTCGTAACATTGAAGGCCTTCAGGGCTGAAGCATCAAGCTTCAAATAAATCTTCTTTGGAAGATGTACACGGAGGTCAATTTCCGCTCCAAGTCTTTTCGCTGTCTTGTATTCCATATCCATGCTGAAATACTCCTCCAAACGATAAGGGGTTGTAACTACACCGCTATCCTCTGTAGACTGGTATTCATCAGACTTATAATGTCCAAATGTGAAGGACAACGAGGTGCCAAGCTCCCACGCTTTTCTGCGAATCTTTGGAGCAAGGACAACTGAATACTGACTAAGATCCATGTCCGAGACATAAGGATACATCTGGAAAGCCTCTGTAAATGACTGCTTCCTATATATAGCCAGCATCAGCTCCCACTTCTCCGCCAGGAGTTCATCCTCAAGTGAGGTAATCTGGCTTCTCTCCTTGTATATAAGGTTAGACCCATGCTCTATCATAGAAGAGACACCTCCCGATGACACCTTTTCAAGGACAGATTCATTGTTCTGGACACTTACATACTCATGCGAAAGGCGTGAAAGATACACTACCTTGCCCATCTTATACTTATCTGACCAGCAGAACTTCCACGAATTGCTTGGGAAGCGATACCATGTGGACTGTTTTTCGCCTATTTTTCCGTCACCATGGAGATATGTGAGTTCAAACAATGATCCGTCAGCATCAAACTGCATCGCTGCGCCATGGAAATTCCTAGCCACTGGGAAGCCAGACACACCGACTTCATCCAGATGGATGCCACTGCTCCCCCAGGGGCCGTACACACCATACATCAGTCCTTTGTCGTGGAAAACATAGTAGGTTGATTCTCCTGTACCTATCTGCTCCGCAGTAATGGTCTCAGTATCACGCTTGAAAATGTAGTTCAATCCGATAGCGGAGGTTCCCTCATGAAACATGATACCAGGAGACACTTCCATGTCAAGCCTGTAGTTCGTATGGCGAAGATCCTTCCTCTTGGACCAGTTGGACGATGTGAAATCAATCTTTCCACCCAGTCTTACATACGGAGTGAGGTCCACAGACAATCCTCCGTCGAAGGCGTATGTCTGAAGAGTCTTTTTTCCAGGAGTAAACTCGAGCATATCCACCGGATAAAGTCCTGGATGAATGAACATCGAGCCACACATTCCATCACCCTGGGACTGCTCAAATGAGAATCCACCTGCCATGGAAAATCTATCCAGGTGTACGAGAGCCTTGGTCTTGGCACCCGCTTTCCATGGAGTCAGGCTCTCGGAATAGCTTTTGAACCCGCCATTCTCCACGCCGGTGTAAAGTTCAGCGTATGCGGCATCATTCGTTCTATCCTGACGTATGCCATTAATGTTTGACGACACATTCCAATGATTCTGCTTCACTGTCCTGTCGTAATCCTGGGCAGTGGCTGTCGCAGCGAGAGAGAGCACTGCGACGATAGAGCATAGCGCCCTATTCATGTAGTGACTGTTTCTCGCTTTCATAAAAATCAAGTGTAGAATTATTTGTATCCGACAGCACGACAAATCCCTGTTTCTTAGTCATTTCCTCATCAACCTTTCGCATCAGTGAATGGCCAAGATAAGGCTCCGAAAGAGTGACATAACCAGCATCGAGAGATGGCTGGAGTCGCTTGGTATTTGATGTAGTGGAACCATTGAACACCTCAACAGCATCCACGACCCAATCAGTAGGAATGGCCACAATAGGGTTATGTGTGTCACCCGGAGTAGGCTTTACAGCATCTGGTCCGAGTACGAAATCTTCTATGACTGTACCATTGGCACGGAAAATCACCACAGCAGGTGAATTAAGTGACAGGGTGTATGCATTTGCCTGTCCTGTCTTTATCACCACCTTCAGAATCCTATCCTGCGAGATGAGGTTTCCCGGAGCCGGATGATAAGAAGGATTTGTGAAGTACGTGCTATTGTAGCAGACGAAGTAGTCTGGTTTGTTCAAATTCACAGACAATGGATACTGGATGGTGTGGTCAATGGCACCGTGCACAGCGATAACAGCATCCTCACCTGGCTGGAGAGGGAAATCATGGCCACTGCCGCCAAACTGCCAAATACACTGAACAATAGGAACAAAGTCTGGATATATGTTCTCATTCGTCACAGGATCCTTGCTTACCCAGACATTGTTTGAGTTCGAGTTATAAGGAGACAGGCTACCAAAGCACAACGAATCAAGGTACTGAACGCGGAAATCATTGTTATGTAGTACGATGTACTTGTCAGCCTGGTACGTACCCTCCTGAGGAAGACGCTTGCAGCCGCCACAATATATCTCCTTGATGATGATGGAACCTGCCTTGGAATGCATAAGGCTGACCTTTACCTGTGAGGCAGACGTCACACTTACCTTGTCCGTGGTTCCGTTGAATATGTCCTGGTCAGCGATGTCGCTGATGCTGAATCTATATAATCCTTTGACCAACTTAAAGTTGGCCATTCCCGAAGCATCTGTCTTCGACTCATAGGCAGAGCCAAGGTTGATATCCTCTACACGTACTGTTACACCTTCACGCACAAATGAGGTGAACTCACCTGGATACTCAGCCCTCACGCTGACTTCACAAATGTCACTATATGGCACTGTCTTGTCGCGCTCACAGGAGATCAGGGCCAAGCCTATCAGCAATATGAAAAACAGTTTTCGCATATCGATCAGAACTTAAGTCTACAAGTGAGTCCATAGTAGAATGAAGGAGTGAAAATCGCTCCTACACCAGTAGCCATGGACACCACGTATGGACGTGAATTAGTGAAATTGTTTGCAAAGAAAGAAATGCTGACGTGGTCACCTACCTCTTTCGTGATACTAAGGTTGGCTGACATGTATGGGCCATATCCATCCTGAGCGAAAGTGTATGCATTTCCGGACTTCAAAATGAGGTTTGCAAACTTAGGATCAGATGCTTCCGTAGCTGTAAACTCATAAATCTTTCCCTCGAGGTCCATATAAGCGACGGGATAAACAGCCGTAAAGGAATCTCCATCACTGATACTTCCTCCCGTAGGGGTCTTTGATGTCTCGCTCACAGTAAATGCGTAGTCGCTGCCCTCATAAGTAGAGATGTTACGCATACGGGTCAGAAGTGACGCCTCAAGGCGGCATGTAACGATGAGGCGCGCCTGAGGGATATGAGTAATCATCGTAAGGTTCGCATCAAGGTTTGACGTAACCTTACCATTCACCACAGGGGTTCCAGAACCACCATTTGCATAAATTCCGACATACTGGAAAGAGCGGTTCGGCAGACTTGTATGCGACCAACCGTTCTGGTAATAGTATGCCAGAGTCTCATCGTGAGTCTTTGTGTAGTTATATGAAGCATCCAGACGGAACTGAGTAAAGATGGACTCTATCTGAGGGAAGTCCACGGTAAGCTCCGCTCCAGCACGATTCACGTCGGCACCATTGTCCTGACGAGTGGACTTCACGAAAGTCTGGTCATAAACCTTGGTGTCCATAGGCATCCACCAGTCATTCTCATCGCCTCTCACATACACACTGCCGGTCTGGCCATCCACCTTGATCTGAGGGTCTGAAGGCATCGTGTAGCCAGATGGCAACTGAAGGATGCGGTATTCAAATGGCGTATACAGCGACCTCAACTGATATGGGTACTGAGTCTTGTTGTAGAATCCCACCAATGAGACCTTTGCGCCCCATAGCTTGGCATCCACACCCACTTCTGCATTCTGTCCACGCTGCCATCTAAGTGATGGGTTATACTCCATCGAATATGGCTGAGTGTAGAAGATGTATGACGAGCTGTCTCCATGAGAGAAGCCAAATGTCTGGATATCACGATATTCCTGCTTAGGATAAAGGATATAGAACGATGGTAGCTTCTCGGTGACTCCCCAGCCTCCACGGACCGAGAGAGCCTCCGACAGCGTCCATTTCACATTCAGTCTCGGAGACAATGTGTTCATGTGGTCATACTGGGTACCCTGGATGAAAACATTCTCCATTCTAAGTCCAGCCACGACCTGTACCTTGGTTTCCATCAATGGGAAAGTAAAATCCTCTTCACCATATACCGAGAGGTTATGCATGAATGGATAGTCGCTATATGGACGAGGGCGATAGCCATTGGCCGCAAGCGAAGGATCCTCATAATACTCTCCCTGACCTATGTTTCCATTTGCCTTCCACTGGGTTCCCGCCTTGAAAGAGCTCTTGGTTTCTCCCCACTTCTTGAGAAGTTCATATTTGAAAGATGCGGCATAGTCCAACTCCTTGGAATCGACAATGAGATCAGAAAAATACGTAAGAGGCAGTCTGTCAGCCAGATGATATCCTTCCTGTTCGGCATGGATGGATGGCTGATTCGAGCCATAGGAATTGAATGCGTGTGTATGGGATAGGTTGTCACCATAGTTCACCGAGGCATCAAGCTTGAGGCTGGTAACCCAAGGCTTGTTTATCTGCCAAGAAAGAACTGTATTTGCCCTGAAAGCATTGTCCCTTACTGTCTGATACTCTCCTGTGAAAGCATCTGGATCATCTTCGCTGTTCATTCCACCTATGTTTCCAGTAGCTCCAATCTCAAATCTGAGGTTCTTGAAGAAGGTGTTTGAGTATGCAAGCGACGCACCGCGGCGCGTATACGATTCATATGGGGACACGAGCTTCCTGGTAGCACGGGCCCACTCACCACTTACATTGATCACTCCCCTATCCTTAGGAAGCGCAACTCCCTTGGACACAGATGTTTGATATGTTCGCGGATTCACCGTAAAAGACACATTCAGTGGCGTACGTCCCTTACGGGTATGGATCTTCACCATACCACTGTTCAGGTCACCATACTCGGCTGACGGTACACCTGTTATGACCTCGACGGACTCCACATTGTCGACAGACACGCTGCGCGTATCGGCACCAGACATTGCACCGAAGCCTGCATTGTTTCCTATTCGGACTCCATCCACCTCAAGCGCTGTACCGAATGAGGCATTTCCTGCAGATGAGGCGCCTGAGCGCAATGACATGGCACTCGATGAGGTGAGGTCTGGGTTCACGGTCTTTCCGCCAGGCAGCAGAGCCGCCATGTCAGACATGCTGGACATCTGCAGATGGTTCAGTGCATCCCTACCCAGGGTGTGGGATGTGCCGACGCCATCATGCGCCTTCTGAGCAGTCACCACTACCTCCTTGAGAGCCAATGAGTTCTCCTTCAACTTTACGACGATGCCACTGACGTCGCCGTTCACTTCTATCTGCCTAACCTCATCTACGAAGCCTAAGCAGCTCACTTTCAATGTGTACTTGCCTTTGGGAACATTCAGAATGGAGTAATCTCCTTTCTCGTCAGTCACTGCCCATAGAAAGTTGTCATCCAGAGTGACTACCACGCCACCCAGAGGGGCACCTGACTTTTCCTCAATCACGCGACCGGACACACTGAAACCTGCCGCCCAAACACTCATGGGAAGCAGGACAAAAACGATCAGCGCGAAGAACTTTCTCATCTTATTCCTCCATTGCCTCGTAGCCAATGGCCACTACACAAAGAACCTGCATTTCGTCCTTGAGGCCAAGAAGAGACTTGACATAGCTCTCAGCATCACCCTGAGAAGGGTCCTTGCGTACGCGCGGTCTTCCATTTACATGTACCCAGCAAGAGCCAAGGTCCATGGCAGTGGCGGCAAGCTGGATGAATGTAGCTGAAATGGCGCAATTCTCTCGCCAGAGGTCAGTTTTCGAGGTGTCACCCATAACCACAACAGCCACAGGCGCGCCCTTGATGAGCGCTGAGCCGTAGTCGCGCATCTCAGAGAGTGCGAGAAGGGTATCGGGGTCATCTATTACCATGAATGCGCTGCTCTTCGTGTTCTTCGAAGATGGCGCTGTATATGCCATATCAAGGATAGTGTCAAGCACTTCCTTCTCCACTGGCTGCTGTGTGAAGCGACGTACTGAATGGCGCTTCTTGATTACTTCTGCAAAATCCATTATTTACTATGCTTTTTAGCGTATTTCTTATCAAATGTACAATTCAAAAGGTGAGCAAGTCGGTAGCCCGCATTTGTGATCTGGGAGCTGACGAGCGCCTTCTGCTCAAGCAACCAGTCTCCCTTGATAGTGTCGCCCTCCTTGATGCTATGAATGGGCCAAGAGCACTTTGCCGAGTCGTATCCCCAGTCATAAGGGTCCCCTTTCACGATCTCGGCGATTTCCTCCTCAGTGGCACGGTCCCACAAATAAGCAAGTTCACTGAATCCCCAAGGCCACCTGTCGGTGATGCACTGGTCATCCCAGAATGTGTGATAGCGCAGCGGCGCTCCCTTATATGTCACATTATAATAACCAATGGTCATGTCCTCTGGATTGTAGCGAATATGCTCAGGACAATGCATATCTCCAAGCCAATGAACTACCATCACCAGCTTCACGAAGCGTGCTGTATCTTCCATGCTCTTGTAGTCCTTCAGCTGCTCGCTGAAATCCACGATGAATGGGATACAGTTCTTCACAAATCTACCATTGTCATTCACGCCCCTGAAAGGCTGAAAGTCCATATTTGCCTCGAAAGTGTGAGGGAAAGCCTGGACTGTCTTGGCATCATTGAACTTGATACCATAATTCCATGCAAGGATGGGTTTGTTCTTATACTCATCCGCAAATGAAGCATACTCCACGATGGAGTGTCCATTCAAGATCTCTGCGATGGCCTTCTGGGTCGTCGGTGTAAGATGATCCTCCGCGATCTTCGCTACAGTGGCGTGTCCTACTCGTCCCCAGCCGAAGGCTGAGATGACCATAAACAGGCCAATGACTAAACAACTAATCCTTTTCATACGTTATCAATGTTATGAATCGTCAAATATAACATAATTATTGCTACATTTGTGTCATTAGAGTTATCAAATTCAAATGAAAAAAATCTCTCTTATAGTAGTTGCAATGCTGGCCATTGGCCTCCAGGCACGCGCAGACGAAGGAATGTGGATGGTAAATGCCATCACAAAAGCATTGGAAGCAAACATGCAGGCAAAGGGATTGAAACTCTCAGCCGGCGAAATTTATAACTCAGACGCGCCAGGAACTGCGCTCACCGATGCCATTGTGGCGCTCGATTTCGCCTGTAGTGGCAGCGTCATCTCCGATCAGGGACTGGTGATAACCAACCACCATTGCGCATATTCTGATGTGCATGCACTCAGCACCTCGGAACACAACTACCTTGAGGATGGTTTCTGGGCAATGCACTCGAATGAAGAGATTTACATCCCTGGCAAAAGCATATTCTTCCTGAAGAAGGTGCTGGACGTGACAGACGAAGTCGCAGAGCTCATCGCATCAGAGGAAGCCGCCGGAAGAGTTGCAGGTTCAAGGAGAATCAGCCATCTGATGGAGAGCAAATACTCAAAGCAGACTGGACTTGAAGCATCATTGAGCAGTATGTGGGCAGGCTCCAAGTACTACCTGGCACTTTATGAGGTCTACACCGACATCCGTCTGGTAGCCGCACCTCCTGTAAGCATCTCAGCCTTCGGTGGCGACATCGACAACTGGGAGTGGCCTCAGCACAAGTGCGACTTCGCCATGTACAGAATATACGCCGACGAGAGCGGTCGCCCGGCGAAGCATTCAGAGAAAAATGTTCCGCTTCATCCTACCCGCAAGCTGCAAATCAGCTCTAAGGGTTACCAGGACGGCGACTTCGCCATGGTGCTGGGCTACCCAGGCCGCACCGACAGGTATTCCACCTCATACAAGGTAGACTTCCTCAGCGAAGTCAGCCTCCCTATCTCAAATGAGATTCGCGGCAAGGAGATGGAGATCGTAAACAAATGGATGAATGCAGATCCTGCAGTGCGTCTCAAATACTCAGACTTTTTCTTTTCTCTTTCCAATGTTCAGGAAAATAACGAAGGTGAAGTACAGTGTATCAAGCGTTTCTGCGTAGTAGACGAAAAGCGAGAGAAGGAAGCCAAACTTCAGGAATGGATACTCGCCGACCCTGTACGCACAGAGAAGTGGGGGAACACATTGGCAGGAATAGAAAAGCACTACGCACTCACAAACGAGTTTGAGAAGAGCCTCATCTGCTTCAGGGAAACACTTGTAAGAGGTAGCAAGTATGCGCTAGCTTCCATGAGGTTAAAGAACAATGGTCGCTCAGGCAAGATGACCCGTCAGCAGCTCGCAAAGCTCGTCGCTGACATATATGCTGAGATGGACATGAGGGTGGAAAACGACCTGCTGAAGTATTCTGTCGAGAAGTACTGTGAAGGTGTGGACTCAGCACTCTGGGGCCCATATCAGAAGGAACTGTTCGCAGCGTTCTCTGGAAACGTGGAGAAAATGGCAAGCTACCTTATCGAGCAGTCATGGATGACCTCGGAGAAGCAGGTCACCGAATTCCTCACTGATTCAGGTACAAAGACCACAGAAGAGTATATAAACGACCCTATGATACGTTTCCTTTCAGATGTAAGTGTATCTGACTTCAACACTATGCTTTCTGAAATAGAGCAGGGAGAGAAGCTACTTGATTATGACCATGCCTTTACGCAGGCTATGTACCAGATGAACCTTGACAAGGGCATTCCGCAGTATCCAAACGCGAACTCAACCATGCGCGTGACCTATGGCACTGTGGGTGGCTATGAGCCTAAAGATGGCATCTGGCTTAAGTCTACTACATACACGAGCGGCATCCTTCAGAAGTACGACCCTACTTCATACGAGTTCAACCTCAAATCAGACTGGAAGGCTCTTTTGGAGCTTGGATCGTATGTCGGTCCGGTCAACTTCCTCACTGACTGCGACATCACAGGAGGAAACAGCGGTTCGCCTGTACTCAATGGAAATGGCGAACTCATTGGACTTGCGTTTGACGGAAACAAGGAGTCACTTGCCAGCGACGTCTCATGCACCCCTGGTTACAACCAGTGCGTATGCGTAGACATAAGGTACGTTCTCTGGACCCTTAAGTACTACGCACATATGGACAGAATAATCGCAGAAATCAATGAATAAGATCATAACTCTCGCAGCCTGCGCACTTGCATCAGTAGCCTGCACACATAAAGCCAGCTACACATGGACAGAATACGAGTCTGTCCTCATCTTCGATGCAGACTCACTCATGAAGGTACTAGTCGTAGACGACCATGCGGATTCGCTTTTCCTTAGGGACAAGAGCGTGGAACTCACTACTGCAGACATTGACTCTGACATCTACCGCAAGCTGTCGAAGCTGATGCTCGCCACTGTCGTCCATGAGGACGGCGTGGGCATCGCAGGCCCTCAGGTCGGCATAGGCCGACGCATCGTGGCCGTCCAGCGCTTCGACAAGGAAGGAGAGCCATTCGAGGTCTATCCAAATATCAGGATAACCGCATTCAGAGGCGACAAGGAGCCAGGCGGAGAAGGTTGCCTCTCAGTGCCAGGATGGCGCGGCACTGTCAGTCGCTACCGCGACATCGACATCGCCTACACTTCCCCACTCACCCTGCACGACACTACAGAAACCGTCCAGGGATTCTCAGCTGTCATTTTCCAGCACGAGACCGATCACCTGGACGGAGTCATCTATATCGACAGGGCCGACACCCTGATGAGACGCTAGAGGTTATTTATAATCTGGTTAAGCATGATAACCAGCCTCTCAATGGTGGTCATGTGCTCCTGATGAACCATCTCTATCCTATCGGCCAGAGTGGCCAAGCTCGCCATAAACTGGGCTTTATGCTGCTCAAATTCCATGGCTGACACATATTCGGCGACGCTTCGAACTTGATAGTGACTCGCCGCTATCATAGCATCTATCTCCTCTCTCGAAGCACGTATCGATGCATTCACCATCTCAGACCTCATTGCAAGTTCATCGAGGGTCGCGACAAATGATGGATCCTGCGACATTGCATGTGCTTCCGCTATTCTCGCCTGAACCGCAGCAACGTTTGCCTGTTCTTCTGCCATGTTCCGGTCATTCATTTCACTCGAAACAGCAAGGCTCATATAGCACTCCTCCTTCCACTGGGCAGTAGAGATCATCCTGAAACCAGGGAAGTCTCTTTCAAGCTCGCTGATTATCTGCTCTACCATTCTTTCCATGAAAGCCAAGTCGTAAAGCTTAATGTACTCGCCACTCGTTATGTGCTCTCTTATGTCCTTTATGACAGAAGCCTTATAGTCCGCCATAGCGCAAAATTCCTCCCAAGACACTATTTCTGGCTGGCTCGAAACATACGAAGTAAATGTGTCAAGAATCGACTCAGAATCATCCGCATAGCTCAAGTAGTCGACTATACTCTCTGCCGCATCCCTTAAAGAGAAGCCCATGGCATTCTGAAGGGTCTTATTCTGAGCAGATGTCATCGATATTCCACTAGCATTGATCATGCTGATCAAAGACTGCAGATATGTATTTCTGGCAAGTATAGATGAATATGCCGCATTAATTTCTGAGGCTACCCCCTGCAGGTCCACGATGGCAGACTGAACCTCTGCGATAGCTGCCTGTTTCCACGAAGTGACAGTATAGTTCTTGTTATCGGCACTAGTAAACGCCAGTGTACCGAACGAAACCATACGACCTGCGCCCACATTAGACAAACGCCCCGTACTGATAGATCCTAACTTAGCATATGGTCCACCTGTAATCCTGCCATAAGCCTCTATCATGATAGGGCCATACGTGCCTGCAGGGACACTGATATAATAGTCCTTACCTGGTTCAAAGGTAGTCATATGTGTAGGATAGCCGACAAATACATCCAGCGTATCTGACAGAGCCTCCGCCCCACTGACAGTAGTCTTTCCAGAAGGAAGCTCTATTCTCATCTCGCCACCGAAAACCTTATTTCCAGGGAAGATGAAGCGAAGCTGGCTGATAGCAGGTGATCCTTCAGCTACCTTGAAATGGAACATTCCGTCCACAGGGCTGAACTTAAGTTCATCATTACCCTCACCAAGCATGGTAAGGGCATACTTGTCGACACCCGTATCCGCATCAAGAGTCTGGCGGTTAGACACCTGACGTCTTATCCACATAGACTCCGAGTCAAACATCATACCCGCAGAAGCAGGATAGACGGCGAAATATGAGTCCTGGAAATGAGTGAGTTCACCTGTAAAGGTAGCGACTCTACCACTATTTGATGACATGCTGAACTGTACAGGTTCATATCTCTTGATTTCCTTTCCAGTATTCGTATTCATCAAATCCACGTAGTCGTATACCACGATCTGGTCTTCATCGTCCCATACTATAGCTCTTGAAGCGCTGACGGACGCCTTGGTCTCTTCACCTATGACAGCTGTGAAGGTCTTCGCCAGGCTCTCCCCCTCAAGTGCACGTCTCTGTGTTTCTTTCAAGTTCCAATGAATACCCTGAAGATGACCAGACCTAAGGACTACATCCGAAGCAAAATGAGATAGGAGCTCATAACGATACTGGTCGGTAGTAAGGTACATCCTGATTTCATCACCTGCGTGGATGGTAGCAGGAGCCACGGACATCATGGCATAATTCTCGACCTCCTCTCCTTCTACCATCTGGGTGCTTCCGATTACCCATGGATGGTTTGAATAGTCAGCTGTAACGTATGCACTATAAGGATAATCAGGATAGTGATCCATATCACCGGTCATTCTGTACACTTCACCTTCATCAGAGACTACCATTATACCTGACAATGGCGTCCCAGGGACACAGAATGTCAGTTTCTTGACGGTCTCACCCACTCCAATGCCGTCTATCTTAAAATACAATGCACACATCGGACGATAGAACTCCAGATTATCAAGAGTTATACTCTGAGAAGAGAAATCCACATCAACCGGTTTGCTGACCAGAAGATATGATCGTGGATCAAGGTTAGACACCTCCGGATACTGGATAGCTGGGAGTCCAATGCGCCAGTACCACTGATAGTTATCCGTTTCTGGGGTATAGTCATAGGATAAGCCAGCATAGGCTTCAGCAGGAAAATATCCTCCAAGTCTATGAACTCCAAGATAACTCTCTGGCATATCGTAGAATGTACCTCTGAACGTACCCATGTACGAATTCTCGCGGTTAACATTCGTCAAGTCTGCACCATAGAAGTCCGCGTCGTTCTTAAAGACGTCATTCACATCACCCACAATGGCCATTAGATTGTCGCCCGGCTGCCACATCGGGTAGAAAGACAACCTTCCCACCCTATCCAGAATAACCTTTGTATCTGCCTGGACATCATTCATCGTTGCATTGATAGTGATACCACGCCCATTAATAGGCTGATCAACCGGCTGATCAACGGACTTCATACAAGACACCGTCATAGAAACCGCGATAGCGAGAAGCACGGCTGTTTTTAATATGTTCTTCATAATGCTACGCCTTTTAAAATTCCAAGATAGTATCATCATCGTCCGGGCCAAGTTCTCCGCCTGGTGTACCTGGCTCTCCGAAAGTGATGCAGACCACTCCTTCCATAGTAAAGTCTAAGAGCTCAACACTTGGAGAAGAGTAGATGTCGAGTCCTTTTTTTTCATTCTTTTTCATAGTACTGAACTTTGATGCGCGAGATGTAAACGCACGGAAAAAACAAAGATAATCAATTATTTAGAAAAACAAACGCCAAAAAACTAGTCTATCTCCGCACTGAATGCCTTCGGACGTTCAAGCGTCTGCTCGCGTACGACATCTCCCTTTTCATTGGTAACCCTAATAATCACAGGTGATGTGGCAGTACGTGCCTTCGCGACAAACATATGAGGATAGCGATACTTGCACAGGCCGCTCTTGAACTTTCCAGCCTTCACTGACTCAGGAACGAAATAGGCAATGTTATAGAATGGGTCCTCCATCTTCTCCATGCTGACCGCCAGTTCCACGCCATCTTCAATGACATGCACGGTCTCTCCAGGACGATAAAACCAGTAATTCACAAAAATCTGGTTCTCAAACGAGCCGTCGGCGAAGTCATGCTTATGTTCTGGCGCATATATGCCCATCTGGAAGCGGACGTCAGCATTGGCCTCATAGTACTTGGCCACCTCATTCATGTCGTACACCCTCATGGCCTTGGCGCCATAACTGTTTGTGATATAGTCATACTTCGCCCCGCCGCTGGTATAGTGGTCGCCCACGAACACGCCAGCATCTGTACCATCACTGCTGGTGCTCTGGAAGCCTCTCACGTCCGTCTGCCACATGCTTCCTGAGGTCGCAGGCAGCACGAACTGCTCGAAGCGGGTGAATTCTCCAGTCGAAGGGATATGCATCATGTGGGCATGTCCAGAATAACATGTCACCTTAGGGAATCTGGCGAAGATCTCATCCAGAACAGCTACCTGCTCCACCGAGATGCGCTCATCTGGGCGATGAGTGTTGAAGATGGGCGCGTGGGTGCAGAAATAAATATGCGTGCCGTCCGGCACTCTTTCCACATCCTTTCTAAGCCACTCCAGCTGAGCATCAGTGAGCATGCATTTGTAGTCTCTCTTTCCATTGATGCCCTTCTTCTTTTTCTCTGCCGATGGCGTATTGATGTAGAAGATATTATCAAGCAAGATCCAATGGTCTCCTGCGATATCCATGGAGTACCTGTCTGGTCCCCAGGTCCTGCGAAGCTGCCAAGCGCTTCGGAAATCAGTGTCATCTCCTGTAACGGAACCATCATTATCATGGTTTCCGCTTACTCCAAACACAGGAGCTGTATAGTGAAGAGAGTTAAGGAAGTTGAAAGCCTTGATCTCATCACAGTTATTCTCATACCAGTACTCATCATGTGCGAAATCACCTAGCTGGAAGCAGAACACAGCCTTTCCTTCATTCTGCCTATCTGAAGTAATCTTCTGCAGATTCGGGAACACCTTATACTGGAAGTTATGCTGATCCACATTATTCTCGACTATCCTTCCGAAGTGCACATCTGTGATGAAAACTACAGAATAATCGCTCTGGTCCTGCGGAACAAGCTCAAAGTCATGCACTTCCATCTTCGACTCCGGTTCTGTGAGAAGAGCGAAGAAATCTGGTCTCATGGACTCTGTTCTCTTGGCCACATATCCAGAAGGGACAGTTATGAACACCAGACTGTCACGCTTGGAAGTGTGCATAGAGTACCTTCCTTTAGCGTCTGTGAGCACTATCTGCGAGCCATCTGACACCTGGACTCCTGCCACTCCCCTGCCCTCGGAGGTGATTCTTCCTTTAACATTGGCCTTCGGCCTCGCTGCCATAGAAAGTGACAGGGCAGCCATGATGATTACCGGTATAATTCTTTTCATAGTGTTTTATAAAAAGAGAGTCTGGATCGGGGTCCAGACTCTCAATGATTTCAAAAAATGAGGTACTAGATGATTCCCTGCTCGAGCATGGCTGTAGCCACCTTCATGAAGCCGGCGATATTCGCTCCCTTCACATAGTCAATGTGACCGTCTGGCTGGGTTCCATACTTCACACAAGCCTCGTGGATAGAATCCATGATGAAGTGAAGTCTGTCATCAACCTCCTTGCCGCTCCAGCTGATGTGGGAAGCATTCTGGGTCATTTCGAGACCAGAGGTAGCCACACCACCGGCGTTCACTGCCTTTCCTGGAGCGAAGAGGACTCCATTGTTCTGGAAATAATGGATAGCGTCTGGCTGGCATCCCATATTTGATACCTCGCAGCAGCACCAGCAGCCATTTGCCTTAAGCTCCTTGGCATCCTCCTCTGAAAGCTCGTTCTGGAATGCGCATGGAAGAGCGATGTCGCACTTCACGCTCCAAGCCTTCTTTCCAGGGGTGAACACTGCCTTTCCAGGGAACTTTGTAGCCATGTCCTCTACCATGTTTCTGTTTGAGGCACGCATGATGAGCATGTAGTCGATCATCTCCTTGGTGATACCCTCAGGGATCTCGCATACTCCGTCTGGACCAGAAATAGCTACTACCTTCGCACCGAGCTCGACAGCCTTGATAGCTGCGCCCCATGCTACGTTACCGAAGCCTGAGAGAGCCACCTTGCAGCCAGCGATATCCTTTCCAGCCTTGTGGAGAAGGTTCTGGGTGAAGTAGAGAGCACCGAAACCTGTAGCCTCTGGACGAAGGATAGAACCTCCCCATGTAGCGCCCTTACCGGTAAGCACGCCAGTGTTATACTCACGAGCGAGCTTCTTGTACATACCATAGAGATAACCGATCTCACGGCCACCTACACCCACATCGCCTGCAGGGATATCCTGGTCAGGGCCGATGCACTGCCAGAGCTCAGTCATGAATGCCTGGCAGAAACGCATGATCTCATCGTTTGACTTTCCTACAGGATCGAAATCAGAACCACCCTTTGCACCACCCATAGGGAGAGTGGTAAGAGCATTCTTGAATGTCTGCTCGAAACCGAGGAACTTAAGCATTGATGGAGTTACAGCCTTGTGGAAGCGAAGGCCTCCCTTGTAAGGGCCAATGGCGCTGTTGAACTGGATACGGTATCCAGTGTTTGTCTGTACGTCACCTCTATCATCTACCCAAGTCACACGGAATGAGAAGATACGATCAGGCTCAACCATTCTCTCAACGATCTTTGCCTTCTCAAACTCTGGGTGCTGATTATATACCTCCTCCACTGACTCAAGTACCTCCTTCACCGCCTGAAGGTACTCGCTTTCTCCAGGATACTTAGCCTGGAGCTTAGCCATGATTACTTCTGTTTTCATTCTATCTATAATATTGGTTATTAGTTAGTGTCATCAATTATTTACTTTACTTCCCAGGTGCTACCGCTGTGAAGGAGATCGTCCACTGAATGAATCTTGGACTTCATCATTACATCCTTCACCTGATCACGTACACCGTCATCATATGTTACATCCTTGACGTCGCGAATCACTCCGAGAGCCACAGGGTAATCTGGATATTTCATGTCGGCAAGCATCATGTGGATGCCGATATAGTCAGAATGTGCATCGTGTACGAGGATATCATCCTCTGTCACACCATCCTCACCTATAGTCACTACCTTGAGTTTCATACCATCAAGTATGAGACCCTTGTCATGGTTCTTACCGAAAATCATCTTCTCTCCATGACGAAGGACAATGGTACGGTCCGCCTTGACAGCAGGGTCGGTGATGTCCTTATGAGTACCATCGTTGAAGATCACACAGTTGGTGAGCATCTCCATAACAGATGTACCATCGTGAAGGGCCGCCTGAGTCATGATCTCCTCGTTGAGCTTGAGCTCTGTATCAAGGCTACGAGCGAAGAATGTGCCCTTCGCACCGAGTACGAGACTACCAGGGGTGAATGGATGCTCCACTGTTCCGTAAGGAGAGGTCTTAGTGATCGCTCCAAATTTTGAAGTAGGAGAATACTGGCCCTTGGTCAGACCATAAATCTGGTTATTGAAAAGAATGATGTTGATATCGATGTTACGACGGATAGCATGGATGAAGTGATTACCTCCGATAGCGAGGGCGTCACCATCACCACAAGCCTGCCATACAGTAAGCGTAGGGTTCGCTACCTTTATACCGGTAGAAATCGCTGTAGCACGTCCATGGATTGAGTGGAATCCATAAGTATCCATATAATAAGGAAGACGTGACGAGCATCCGATACCAGATACCACTACATAACGCTCCTTTTCATATCCGAGAGCCTGGCTTACCTTAGGAAGGGCTCTCTGAAGAGCTGCAAGTACGGCGTGGTCACCGCAGCCAGGGCACCAGCGTACTTCCTGGTCGCTCTTGAAATCCTTGAATGTCAAATTTGCCATAATTACATCTCCTTTGTTATAGCGTCTACCAACTCCTGAACGAGGAATGGCTGACCCTGTACCTTGTTATACTGCTTGAAATCAACCTTAGGGAACTCACCTCTGAGGTAGTTCACGAACTGGCCGCTGTTAAGCTCACAGACGATAACCTTCTCAAACTTAGAAAGCACCTCAGCTGTGTTCTTAGGCATAGGCTTGATATAGTCGAAATGAGCGAAAGAAATCTCTTTTCCTGCCTCGCGGATAGTATTCACAGCTGAAAGCAAGTGGCCATAAGTACCACCCCAGCCTACTACGAGAAGCTTTCCACTCTCTGGACCATCGACCTTAAGTTCTGGAATAAAGTCTGCTATCTTCTGAACCTTAGCCTCACGCTCTGCCACCATGAGAGCATGGTTTGCAGGATCGGTAGAAAGCACACCTGCGTGGTTCTTCTCCAGACCACCTACACGATGCTCGAAACCCTTCATGCCTGGCACTGCCCACTGGCGTACGAAAGTCTCAGCGTCTCTTTCGAATGGCTTGAACTTCTCACCCTCAGCGAGAACGCCAGTAGCGAATGGTGGCTTGATCTCAGGATACTCAGACATGCTAGGGATAAGCCATGGCTCAGAACCGTTTCCGAGGAAACCCTCTGTAAGGAGAAGGACTGGGGTCATATGCTCGAGGGCTATCTTCGCAGAATTGAATGCAGCGTCGAAGCAGTTTGCTGGAGAGTGAGCAGCCACGATGGCCACAGGGCACTCACCGTTACGGCCATAAAGTGCCTGACCGAGGTCGGTCTGCTCTGTCTTGGTAGGAAGACCAGTAGAAGGGCCACCTCTCTGAACATCCACGACTACGAGAGGAAGCTCTGCCATCACTGCAAGTCCGAGAGCCTCACTCTTAAGTGAGAGGCCTGGTCCAGAAGTGGTGGTAACAGCAAGGTTTCCTGCATAGGATGCACCGATAGCTGTACAGATACCTGCGATCTCGTCCTCTGCCTGGAGTGTCTTTGCGCCGAGGCTCTTATGGATAGCGAGCTCCTCGAGGATAGCAGTAGCAGGTGTGATAGGGTATGAACCGCAGAAGAGAGGCAGATGAGACTTCTCAGATGCCGCGAGAAGGCCCCAGGCAGTAGCCTGGTTACCTGTAATGTTGCGATATGTACCCTTCTTCTGAGGTGCAGGCTCAATGGTATAGGTATTTGGAATAGCCTGAATATTTGCAGCATAGTTGAAACCGTCATTCAGCACCTTCTTGTTTGGTTCAATGACCTCAGGATGCTTCTTCGAGAACTTGCGCTCGAGGTACTGATATATGTACTCGAGAGGACGGCTATAGATGTAGCATGCCATACCCAAAGTGAACATGTTCTTACACTTGTGGATAGCCTTTGCATCCATGCCGCTGTCCTTGAGACTCTCCTCGGTGAGGGTAGTGATAGGAGCAACGATAAGGGCTCTATCCTCTACATGAAGCTCAGTGAATGGGTTCTCTGTCTGGAATCCAGCCTTGGTCATTCCTGCCTGGTCAAATGCATCCTCATCCACGAGAATCATGGCTGTAGGCTTGCACCACTTGGCATTCGCCTTGAGGGCTGCAGGATTCATCGCTACAAGCAAATCACAGAAATCTCCTGGAGTATTTATATCTCCAGAACCGATGTGTACCTGGAAACCAGATACGCCAGAAACAGTGCCATGAGGGGCTCTGATTTCTGCGGGATAATCAGGGAATGTAGATAATCCGTTTCCATAAATAGCTGACATATCAGCAAAAAGAGATCCGGTGAGCTGCATGCCATCACCCGAATCTCCCGCGAAGCGAATTACAACATCTTTAGTGTCAATTACTTTATGTTGCATATCTTTATTAAATATAATTTATTCAATTTTTAGGCTACAAATGTAATAATAATAAAACGATTTGGGTAATTATTTCAGAAATATTTAGCACGAAAAAAGCCGGCCCCAATGGACCGGCTTTATAATGCATTGACTATCTTTTACTGCTGTGCTGCAGCTGCCTGTGCCTGAAGCTCTGCCTGGAGAGACTCAAGGGTGCGATCGTCAGCAATCTTGAGAGCCTTGCGAGCTGCAGGGGTAAGGTCTGTGCTCTGGGTCTCGTCTACATAGAGAAGTGTGGTAACATCAAATACATAGATGTACTTGCCTTCCTTTGCGAGAGCCTGAACTGTCTCATTTGCCTTCTGATAGATAGGCGCCATGAGCTGCTGCTGCTGCTGCTGAAGCTCGTTCTGAACGTTCTGACCGAACTCCTGGATGCGAGCCTGCATATCTGAAAGCTCCTTCTCCTTGCTCTCACGAATGGTCTGAGTCCATGAAGCAGCCTTCTGCTGGTACTGCTGGTACTTGCCCTGGAACTCCTCTACCATAGCCTGATATGTCTCATCTGCCTCCTTGCTAGCTGCGTTCATCTGAGCTCTGGCAGCGTCAGCCTCTGGCATGAGGGTGACAAGCTCCTGGAAGTTAACATGAGCGAACTTGTTCTGAGCGAATCCAGCTACAGAAGCGAATGCCATTGCGGCGATCAAAAGAATCTTTTTCATAATTATCTATAATTTTATTGTTATCAATTAAAACTGCTGACCAATCACGAAGTGGAACTGGCTCTTTCCGTTGGTCGGATCATCAAATCCATAACCCCAGTCAACTCCGAGGAGTCCGACCATAGGAAGGAATACTCTGACACCGACTCCAGCACTTCTCTTGATCTGGAATGGGTTAAAGTCTCTGATATCAGCCCAGCAGTTACCTCCCTCGAGGAATGCGAGCACAAAGATCGTCGACTGTGGCTGGAGCACTACAGGGTAGCGAAGCTCGACAGTGAACTTGTCATAGACATTACCGGCATAAGCATAACCATTTGTATTATAATTAGATGCCTGATATGGAGTCAGTGAGTAGTTCTGATATCCACGGAGCGATACAACTTCCGAGCCATAGGTACTATAACCAGACATACCATCACCTCCGACGAGGAAGCCCTCGAATGGAGAATAACCCCAGTTTCTGTTATAGTAGCCCAAGTAACCGAACTGTGCTCTGGTCATGAGTACGAGGTTCTCAATAAGCTTCGTGTACATGGTACCAGAAAGCTTCCACTTGTGATACTCTATCCATCTATAACGGTTCTGTGCAGTCCAGTTATTGTAGTTAACCTTATGAGCGTCAGACACTGACACCTTATTTCCCTCTGCGTCATAATCATACTTTCTGAATAGAGAGAAAGGAGGAGTGAGCTGGAGCGAAGCTGTGAACTCCGATCCCTGACGAGGGTAAATCTGCTGGTCAGTAGATGTACGGTTCAGCGTAGCCTGGTAGCTTATGTTGTGAGAAGAACCATCGTCGAAGATGAAGTAGTTCGAGTACCAGTTCGTCAACTTGTATGACTGCCAGCTCAGGCCATTATAGAACACGAAGTAGTTATCTGGCCACTTGAGGCGCTTACCCAGCGAAGCAGATGCTCCAAACACCTCCATCTGCCTATCATGGCTGAGGATGTTATAGTAGAGCAATGAGTTCGTCTGACGGGTGTAGTAAGCAGACAGATTCAACGACGTAGGCTTCTTACCGAAGAGCCAAGGCTCTGTGAAGCTGGCTGTCATCGCGGTATAATAGGTACCATTTGTCTGGAATCTAAATGCAAGGTTCTGTGCATCTCCGAGAGGTACAGGTCTCCACGCACTCTTGTCGAAGAAACGATGTGTAGAGAAGTTATTGAAACTTACTCCGACTGTAGCCACGAAAGTGTTTCCACCCCAACCTCCTGAAAGCTCGAGCTGAGATGAAGGTTTCTCGGTCACATTATAGATAAGGTCTACAGTATTGTTCAACTGGTTCGGGATGATGGAGTAGCCCTTCGAAGCATCCATGATCGCCTCTGGATCGAACTGTCCGAGTGATGCAATCTCTCGGATGGATCTCTCGAAGTCAGTCTGGCTGAACAGATATCCAGGACGGGTGAAGATCTGACGACGTACGATCTTCTCGTTTGTCAGGTCATTGCCGTTGATGACTATATTGTTCAGAGTAGCAGGCTTACCCTCAGTGATACGCATCTCCACATCCACAGAGTCGTTCTGGATGTTAAGCTCGACAGGAGTTACGTTGAAGAAAAGATAACCATTGTCACGATAGAGCTTGGACACGCCATAGTCGGACTCCTTCTCGCCGCCCTGGAGACGCTTCTCCATGGTGACTACATCATAGACGTCACCCTTCTTGATGTCGAGGAGCTGGTTCAACTGATCGGTACTATATACTGAGTTACCTGTCCAAGTGATGTCCCTGAAGTAGTACTTATCACCCTGCTCAACCACGAGGTCGATACCGAGTCTCTTTGGCTCCACATAGTAGATGGAATCCCTGATAAGTCTGGCGTCACGATAACCAGCCTCATTGAAGGCTGTGATAAGGCCACGCTTGTCATTTGGATACTCCTTCTCATTGAATTTCTTTGAATTGAAGAAGTTATACCACTTCTTGGCCTTGGTCTTCTTCATGGACTTCGCAAGCTTGTACTCCTTAAGCGACTCGTTTCCGATGAAGTTGATATCCCTGATCTTTATCTTGTCGCCCTTGTCTACCGCGAAGTTTACGAGTATCGCATTCTTGATCAAGGAATCCTTCTTCACTTCTGGAGTCACCTCGCACTTGAGGAAACCCTTCTCGTAGTAGAATCTCTTGATGATATCGCAAGAAGTCTTTGACACGAAATCAGAGAACTCTCCACCACGGCGAAGATTAAGTCTGTCCATGAGCTCTTTCTGCTGGCCCTTAGGCACTCCTGAGAAGGTCCATCTAGCCACACGTGGGCGCTCCTTGATCTTGATCTTGAAGAAAGCCGAGTCGCCATTCTCACTGAAATGGTCGATGGAAAGTTCAACATCCTCGAAGAAATGCTGATCCCAGAGCTTTCTCACAGCGTTTGAGACATCATCACTTGGGACTTCCACTACCCTACCTACGTTCAATCTGGTAAGGGAAATGATCTGCTCAGTGCTGAAATATGTATTTCCTTCCACAGTCACGCCACCCACATAATAGTTATGAGGGCGGTTATAATCTACCACGATATCACTCTGCTGCGCCCTAGCCACAAATGGAGCAAGCGCGAGGAGCAGCAAAGCAAAATATTTCTTATTTATTCTCATTAATCGATATTTCACCGGTAACAAACTGCAAATATACGGAATTATTTGACTTTTCCATAACGCCTGTCCCTAGAAGCGTACTCTTTCAATGCAGAAAAGAACTGCTCCTTGCGGAAATCTGGCCATAATGTATCATCAAAGAGAAGCTCTGAGTATGCCCCCTGCCAGAGAAGATAATTGCTCATGCGCTTCTCGCCCGATGTCCTTATGATAAGATCTGGATCTGGATATCCCGCTGTCACAAGATACTTGCTGAAGTCTGCTTCTGTGAGAGCATCAATCTCATCCTCTCGACCAGCATATTCCTTGGCAATGCGCTTGGTAGCCTGCATGATATCCCACTTGCCACTATAGCTAAGGAAGATGATCATGGTCATGGTGGCATTTGCCTCGGTCTTCTTCATGAGATCGTCGATAGCTATATTCAGGTTCTTGGAAAGCTTCTCCCTGTGGCCAAGCACCACGAAACGGACTCCATTGTCCATCAAGGTGGAGAACTCGTCTATCATGGACTTGAACATGAGCTCCATCAGCGTGGAAACTTCCTTCTCTGGGCGGCCCCAGTTCTCTTCCGAAAAAGCGAACAGCGAGAGCACCTTCACGCCCGCCTCCACTGCAGCCTCTGTGCACGCGCGGACACTGCCGACGCCTTCCAGGTGGCCCTGGACGCGCTCCTTGCCACGAGCCTTGGCCCATCTACCATTTCCATCCATGATGATGGACACATGCACGGGGATCTTATTACCTTGTTCCATTGATCTAAAATTTACAAATTTCTGACGTCCTCGCCCCAGAAGAGTTTGCTCTTGAGGGCCTCGATGAAGTTTGACTTCGATGGACGTAGCATCTTGAGCGAAAATTGTGCCATCTGTACAGTGATTCTCGCACCCTGCTCCACTTCCATGTTTCTGTTGTCCATCGTCATCCTCACCTTTGCGTCTCGTGAGTGGACGACGATTTCCACCTTTGCCGTATCAGGGACCACCAGAGGTCGAAGATTGAGGTTATGCGGAGAGATAGGGGCAATGATGAGGACCCTTGAAGCCGGATGGCAAATAGGTCCGCCCACACTAAGCGAGTATGCTGTAGAGCCAGTGCTGGTGGCTACCAGAAGGCCATCGGCCCAATAGGTAGGCAGCGGCACGCCGTCGACTGTGACATCCACCCCGAGCATGGCTGCGCCGAGTCTGGACACGCATACTTCATTGAACGCAAAAGGATTGTCAATGGGTCCGAGACCATGTACAGACGCCTCCAGGACGGAGCGCTCCTCGAGAAGATACTCGCCACTCTTTATCAGCGGCGCCACCTCATCTGGCTGATTTGCAGAGAGGAAGCCCACCCTACCCATGTTTACGCCTACAACAGGGATACCCGCTGGCGCGGCAATGGTCGCGGCCGACAGAAATGTTCCGTCACCGCCAATGCTAAGGAGCATGCCGGTAGATGGCTGCAAGTCGGCAGTAGCCTTCACCTCATAGCACTCCAATCCATCTTCTTCAAGCTGCTGCTTGAGGGAAATGAATCTAGGGTCGTCATGAAGGCGATCTTTCTTTATGTAGTAAGCGGCTTTCATAGATATGGCTTAAAGGACTTCAAAATTAAAGATTTTTTGAGAGTTTTCCGCAATAAAATATATATTTGTACCACTTAACATTATAGACATGACAAGATTAAGCGTAAACATAAACAAAATTGCCACCATCAGAAATGCTCGTGGAGGCAACATGCCTGACGTAAAACTTGCAGCCGAGAACTGCGAAAAATTCGGTGCAGAAGGCATCACCGTTCATCCTAGACCTGACGAAAGGCACATTCGATATGCCGATGTAAGGCAGATCAGGCCTATCATCACCACAGAGTTCAACATTGAGGGAAACCCCATTCCAAGCTTCGTAGACCTCGTTTGTGAAGTGGTGCCAGACCAGGTGACACTAGTGCCTGACGGGCCAGATGCCATCACCTCAAATGCCGGATGGAACACTATCGCAAACAAGGAATTCCTCAGCGAGATGTGTGCTACGTTCAAGGCGAAAGGCATACGCACGTCCATCTTCATCGACCCAGATCCTCGCATGGCAGAAGGCGCCGCGGCGTGTGGCGCCGACAGAGTCGAGCTCTACACCGCCGGCTATGCTGAAATGTACCCATCAAGCCCAGAAAAAGCCATTGCAGACTACCTGAAGGCAGCTGAAAGGGCTAGAGAGTGTGGTCTGGGATTGAATGCAGGACACGACCTCAGCCTTGAAAACCTGGAGTATTTCATCCGCACCATTCCATGGACTGACGAGGTATCAATCGGCCACGCTCTCATAAGCGACGCGCTATACCTTGGACTTGAGAAAACTATAGCCGCTTATCTTTCAAAGATCAAGATTTTTTAGTTAAATTTGCGCTTTACACTCGATTTATCATAAAATTAACTATAAAATGAGAAAAATCACATCTATCATCTGCAGCACTGTAGCACTGTCTGCAGCTATCGTATTTGCATCTTCATGCAACCAGCAGGCAGCAAACACCACAGCAGGTGAGACCACTACCGCAGAGGGTCCTCAGAAGGGCGCCATCGTTTACTTCAACCTTGACAGAGTCATCGCCGAGTACGATTTCGCAAACGACCAGAAGGCAGTTCTCGAGACCAAGGTTCAGAGCATCGAGCAGGAGCTTAACAGAAGAGGAAACAAGCTCCAGAGCGACGCTAACACCTTCGCAGACAAGGTAAACAAGGGACTTCTCACCCGTTCAGTAGCAGAGCAGCAGAATGCCAAGCTCCAGCAGCAGCAGAATGACTTCCAGAACTACTATGCTCAGAAGCAGCAGGAGATGGGCGAGGAGCAGGCTGTCACCATGAACCAGATCGCTGACGCCATCAACACTTTCGTTGCCAAGTTCAACGAGGAGAAGCAGTATGCAATGATCATCACCACCCAGGGTGACATCCTTTCTGCACCAGTTGTTTGCGCTAACCCAGAGCTCGACATCACCGACGCTATCATCGCTGGTCTTAACGCAGAGTACGTAAAGACAAAGAACGCTGAAACAAAGTAAGTTTTGAGAATAGCCATACTGTCCTGCTTCTACCCCTTCAGAGGAGGTATCTCCCAGTTCAATGCCAGCCTATACGGCGAGCTCGGGAACGACCATGTCGTCAAGGCATTCTCCTTCAAGAGGCAGTATCCAGAGTTCCTTTTCCCAGGAAAAACACAGTATGTAACACCTGACGACGAAGCCGTACCAGTAGAGGCAGAAGCCCTGCTGGATACGGCTTGGCCGTTTTCTTATATCAGCACATTAAAGGCCATAAAGGCCTGGAAACCAGATGTCCTCATCATGCGATACTGGATGTCCTGGTTTGCGCCGTCACTTGGCTTCATCGGCAGGCACATGCCGAAGGGATGCAAGGTCATTGGCATCCTGGACAATGTAATCCCTCACGAGCCACACTTCTTCGACAAGCCGCTCACGAAATATTTCCTCTCAGGATGCGACGGATGCGTGACACTGTGTGGTGAGGTGGCCCAGGACCTACTGAACATCAAGCCAAACGCCACCCACAAGGTACTTTACCACCCACTTTACTCGCATTTCGGCGAGAAATTGTCCCGAAAGGATGCAGAGCAGCTACTCGGACTTGAACCAGGAAAGAAGAACATACTGTTCTTTGGACTGATCAGAAAGTACAAGGGGCTTGACATTCTTCTCAAAGCATTCGATGGCTTAGGAGAAGACTACCAGCTCATCATCGCCGGAGAGCCTTATGGCTCATTCGACGAATATCAAAGAATCATAGACGCCTCTCCAAACAAAGAGAGGATTCACCTCTTCCCTCAGTACATAAAGGATTCTGAGGTTAAGAAGTATTTTTCCGCTGCGGACGTGACCGTACTTCCATACAGAAGTGCCACACAGAGCGGAATCAGTTCTGTCTCATACCATTTTGAAGTGCCGATGATAGTCACTTCAGTAGGAGGGCTCAAGGAGACCATCGGAGACAGAGGCACAGGAATCACAGCGCGAGAAGTGACTCCAGAGTGCATCAAGAATGAAATTGAACATTATTTTGCACAGTCTTCGTTGAAGGAAGAGTTTATCGAGAACATCCGAAGAGAGAAGGTAAGACTCTCGTGGAGCAGATTTTGCAGAGAGTTAATCAATTTCGTGCAAACATTATAAACCTGACCATTATGAAGAGAATACTATACGCAGTCATCGCCGGGATGCTACTTGTCGGGGCAACAGCCAGCGCCCAGACAGAAGGCTACAATCAATCGCCAGTCACTGTTTCCAAGGACAAGGTAAAAAAGGATGGCGTGAGCTACTACTCACATGTCGTGCTCGAGAAGCAGACTCTCTATTCCATCAGCAAGACCTATGGAGTGACCATACAGCAGATCTATGATGCGAACCCGACTCTTGACCTTGAACGTAGCGGACTGAAGAAGTATCAGGTACTCATGATTCCGATCAAGGCAGAAGCCGCTCCTGCTGCCAAGGAGCCGGAGAAGGCAGCACCAGCAGTGGCAGAGCCTGCCGCCAAACCAGTGGAGAGTGAAGTCAAGACTGTATCTGGCCAGGAATACAGAGTCCATATCGTAAAGTGGTACGAGGACATCAGAAGCATTGCGAAGAAATACGGTCTCACCCCCGAGGACATCATGAGATACAATAATCTTGATTCATCCACCCTCGAGTGGAAGCAGCAGCTCAAGATTCCTGTAGACCCATCTGCCATCCCTCAGCAGCCCATCAAGTCTGAGCCTATAAGCACAGCCGTTGACACAAAGATAGCGGAGACTGTATCTGAGCCTTCTACCACAGTCACCACAGAAGATGAAGAAGCAGATGGCATCAGAGATATATGGAATAAAGGACAGAAGAAAGTGACCGCAAGTCTCATCATTCCACTTGACGCCACTTCCTCTACACCAAACGAGAACAATTTTGACTTTTACAGCGGAGTGCTGCTTGCGGTTCGCGACCTCGCCAAGGAAGGTATAAGCACTGAGCTGAATGTATATGACTGCGCTAAGAAGATCAATATCATTGCCGCAGACATTCAGGGAAGCGATGTAGTGATAGGTCCTATATCATCTGCAGACCTTTCTACAGTACTCGCATTATTCCCAAAGAGCACAGGCATCGTCTCCCCTATCGAGCCTAAGGCCGAGTCACTCGTAGCGTCTCATCCAAACCTCATCCAGGCACCAGCATCTACCAAGAGCCAGTGCGAGGAGCTTATCAAATGGCTCAAGGAGGAGAAGAGATGGAACGATAAGGTCATACTCTTCAGCGAGACAGGTGTTACCCCTAGCGCAAACGCCACGACCATAATAAATGCATTGAAGGACTCTGGAATCAGCTACGAGACCATTTCCTACAACGTAAAGGAAGGAAGGTCGGGAGCAAGCAAGCTTGAGGGCCTCCTCACAAAGACTGCGACAAACAGAATCGTAGTGGCGTCCGAGAACAAATCTTTCCTCAACGATGTAATCAGAATATCGAATACGATGTCAAACAAGAAGTTCGACATCGCCCTATACTGTCCATCAAGAGTGAGAGGATTCGACGAACTTGAAGTAGAGCAGTTCCATAATACAAACATGCATGTCACGCTCTCCTATTTCGTAGATTACACAGACAGCAGGGTCAAGGATTTCCTCCTTACCTACCGTGGGCTCTACGGCAAGGAGCCAAGCATGGTGGCATTCAAGGGATATGATGCCGCATACTATGCCATCAAGATGCGTTCACTTTATGGTGCATCATGGATCAAGAAACTTGACGCGAAGAATAGTGCTGGTCTTCAGGCAGATTTCCGCTTCGAGCGCACCGAAGATGGTGGCTACACAAACAAAGCGGTCCGCAGAGTGATCTACGAACCGTCATTCGATATAAAGCTAGCTAGATAATCAGTCTGCAAGAAGTTTTCTCGCATTTGCTATGGCCTCATCCGAAACGGATGAACCACTAAGCATTCGTGCCACCTCCATGACTCTCTCATCATCAGAAAGTCTAGTAATATGGGACGTAGACTTATCTGTCTGCTGATCATACTCCCTGGACACCATGAAATGTGCATCGCCCTTCGCTGCGACCTGTGGCAGGTGCGTGATGGCGAATACCTGCATCTCCTTGCCCATAGTGCAGATCATGGAACCCATCTTGTCTGCAACGCTTCCTGAGACGCCAGTATCGATCTCATCAAAGATCATGGTAGGCATGTCACAGAAATGAGCCATGAGAGCCTTAAGGCTTAGCATAATACGCGATATTTCGCCTCCAGAAGCACATTTTCCTATCTCCACCGGATTCTTTCCAGTAGACGAGAAGAGGAAAGCCACATCGTCCTTTCCTGTCGCAGAAATAGGCGCATCTGAGATGCGGACCTCGAAGATGGACCTATCCAGTTCAAGGAACCTGATGGACGACAGCATCTCGGCGGAGAAATTCTTCGCAGCCGACACTCGCTGCTCATGCAGCCTGGTCGCCACCTCATCTAGATGCTTGCTCTCGGAAGCTATGCTTCTGGCAAGTTCCTCTTTTCTATCTTCCAGCGCAGTGGAATCAAACAATGCCTGTGAATACTGTTCTCTAAGTGCAATGAGTTCGGCCTCGGTACGGCATGAGTACTTAGTGAAAAGGTCATAGATAAGAGCCATCCTTGACTCCACTTTCTCTAGCCTATCAGAAGACACATTTACCCTTGAATTCTGGTTCTCGACCTCATCCAAGATATCATCCAGCTCTATCCTTGTGGAATCAAGCCTAGCTATGACAGACTCCACTTCAGGAACATAAGACTGTACTTTGGAGAGAATCTTGGCTGACTCCTTGAGCAGAGCTGACATGGACTCGGCATCGCCAGAAGGTGCAAGCATCTCCTGCACACCAGTAAAGGCCTGCTTGATCTCTTCGGCATTTGCCAGCTGACGCTGCTCAGCCTCCAGTTCCTCAAGTTCTCCATCACGAAGATGTGCCGCATCCAGACGAGTAAACTGGCTTTCATTGTAGCTTTTTTCTGCCGAAAGATGCGCTAATCGCGCCTCCACCTCACGAAGACTTGCACTTAGTTCCTGAAGGCGTCCCCAGGAGGCCTTGCACTCGGAAAGAACATCTGCGTCACCAGCATACGCATCAAGTACAGACAGCTGATAATGCTTGTCTGTGAGAAGCAAGCTCTGGTGCTGAGAGTGGATATCGATCAGCAAAGAAGATAGAGCAGAAAGAGTAGTCACTGGTACAGGACAGTCATTCACGAAAGAACGTGAACGACCTGACTTGTTCACGACCCTTCTCACGATGACATGGTCATCCTCCCATTCTACATCTGCCTCTTCCAGTATGGATTTCAAAGCCTCATCGTGTCGATCTATGTCGAATTCAGCCTCCACCACACATCCATCCACACCTTCGCTTATGGCCCCAGCATCTGCCTTGGCGCCCATCAGGAGCGACAATGCGCCCAACAATATGGACTTTCCAGCACCTGTCTGGCCAGTAATAATGATTAAACCCTCCGGAAAATCAATTTCCAGAGAGTCTATCAGTACATAGTTCTGAACACTCAGCTTGCGTAGCATAGCTGCAGAATATTATTCTTCGTCCTTGCCCTTAGAGACCTTGACTGAAATCTCAGCCTCATCCTTCTTCGCTCTTCTGAAGTAGAGCTCACCATTCTCGAACTCGGTGATAGCTACAAGGTCTGGCTTAGGCTGACGCTCATAGTACTTTGAGATCTCGATCTGCTCCTTGTTCTCAAATACCTCGTCCATGGTATCGCGCTCTGTCTTGAAGTCCTCGAGCTTCTTAGAAAGTTCCTTCTTCTCAGCTATCGCGATCTGGTTTGCTCTCTTATAGAGTACTACTACTGACTCGTAAATGTTTCCTGTAGGCTCTGCAAGGTTCTTGATGTCCCTGGTAATGGTGTTTGTTGGGACCTTCTTCTTAGTTTCCATTATATGTCGATTTCTTTATGTTACAATATATGTACTATACGTACGTGCAAGAAAGTTTCAAAAATTTTATTCCTCTGTAGTTTCTTCTGGAGTAGCTAGCACGGTAGCATACTTTCCAAGCTTCTTCTGGACCTTCTTGTAAAGTCCATCCACTTCCCTTCTATGAGAAGATTCAGGATACTCTCCCACAAAGTTAAGATAGTCATCCACAAAGGTAAGGTATCTTTCCTTCTGCTTCGCAGGCACAGACATCTCGGCGTATCTATACGACGCCACAGCAGCGTAGTAGAGGATTTCCTCACGGTAGATATTTTCCGAATCGTCCTTGAGGACATTCTTAAGAGCCACCCTTGCTGCCTTGTAGTCTTCCATCTTGAAGTAGAGGACTGCAGACTCATATGCCTTTCTGTCAAGTCGCTCGTTCAGATCCTCCACCATGTTCTGGCAGATCTCGAGATATGGAGTGTTAGGGAACTCTGCGAGGTACTCACCGATGGCAGTGAGCGCAGTATAAGTAGGTGTCTGGTCAAGCTCGTAGCGAAGAGTGTTTCGATAGAGACAATCTATACGAAGGTATCTTGCTGACTCGCTGAATACACTGCTTGGATAGTTGTTGATGAAGTTGCTGAAATTTGTCTCAGCTGTGTAGTAATCCTTGAAGCGGTAGTTTGACAGTCCCATATAGTAACGGACTGAATCATCACGCTCAGTGTTTCCAGTAACCATGGAGAGGGACTCAAAAAGCTGAGCAGCCTTCTGATACTTACCCATGTTGAAGTAGTCAAATGCTGCCGCATACTTAGCATCGCTGTCGTTTCCGCTGAGCAGAAGCTCATACTCTGACTTACAGCTGACGACTGAAAGTGCGACCAGAATGACTGGAATCAAAATCTTATGTTTCATCTTCAAATCTTATATTCCCATTAAATATTTCTCTGCATCCAGAGCTGCTCGGCAACCGGATGCGGCTGCATTCACAGCCTGACGGTAGGTAGGATCCTGTACATCACCCGCTGCAAATACCCCAGGAACGCAAGTCCTTGATGACTTGCCGTCTGTGATGATGTACCCAGCCTCATCCACAGCCACCCATTCCTTGAAAAGGTCTGAATTTGGATGATGTCCTATAGCAAGGAAGAATCCGTCCACATTGATATCAAAAACCTCGCCATCATTGCGCTGGAGCCTAGCACCCGTAACGCCATACTCGTCGCCAAGGATCTCCTGTGTCTGGCAGTTCCAAAGGATCTCGATATTCGGTGTGTCCATCACACGCTGCTGCATGGCCTTGGATGCGCGAAGCACGTCCCTACGGACTATCATGTACACTTTCTTGCAAAGGCCTGCGAGATACGACGCCTCCTCACATGCGGTGTCGCCTCCACCTACTACGGCGACATCCTTCTTTCTGTAGAAGAAGCCGTCGCAAGTGGCACAAGCAGACACACCAAGTCCGCGGAATTTTCTCTCCGAAGGCAGACCAAGGTACTTGGCAGATGCGCCAGTGGCAATGATTATGGCCTCAGCATCGATGGTCTCCTTACCTCCGATGGTGACTAGATGCTTGCCCTCGCTGAAGTCGGCAGAGGTAACCAATCCCCTGCGAATATCAGCTCCCAGGCGAACAGCCTGAGCCCTCATGGCATTCATCAGCTCGTTCGCATCCACGCCATTCTCGAAGCCAGGGAAGTTCTCCACCATGGTAGTGGTAGTAAGCTGTCCACCTGGCTCATTACCCTCGTAAAGCACGGGAGAAAGAGCTGCGCGAGCAGCATATATGGCTGCGGTATAACCAGCTGGGCCACCACCTATTATGAGGCATCTAACCTTTTCCATACATTATAACTTAAGTATAAGGATGCAAATATAGTGAAAATCCCTGACTTTGCATTTATTTCAAAAAGCATTATCTTTGTCCCGATTTACAGTTTTGTATGCAGACGAAGAACACTCCTAGCATGGCGTCCTTCAAGGAAGCGCTGAAAAAGCACTCCCTCAAAGCCACGAGCCAACGAATTGCCATTCACGAGGCCATGATGGAGCTAGGTCACGCAAGTGCTGACATGGTGACTGAGTACATTGAAAAAAAGTGGAAAACCAAGGTCACGCCAGCATCTGTGTATAACAACCTCTCCCAGCTGGCGCTTCTCGGCATATATGGGCACAGGCTCAGCGCAAATTCGAAGATGTATTTCGATGTAAGCACAAGCCGCCACATGCACTTGTATGACAGAGACACGCACGAGTTCAGGGATGTCGTAGACGAAGAACTTCTGGACACTGTAGAGACAAAACTGAAAAGAAAGAAATACAAGGGATATAAAGTTGACTATGTGGATGTACAGATCGTCTGTCACTCCACTCAAAAAAAGTAAAGAAATGAAAAGATTTATTAGGATTGCCACCGCACTCGCCATAGCGACCATTATGCTTAGCTCATGCCTCAAGGATACCGTTGTGATGTATAACTACTCATCGATGGGCTCCCTCAAGGGTGGAGTGTTCACAAGTGACGATGGCGACATCATCGAGATCGTTGAGAACCAGACAAACCTTGACCTCGCAAAGGACCAGTCACGCATTTATGTGGTAATGGACATCCTCAGCCGCGTAGAGGGAACAGAAAACAAGTTCACATCAAGCATCAAGGGATGGGAGATTCCGACCACCAAGAGCGGCATAGATAGAAGCACGGCAGCCACAGAACTTCGCACCGACCCTGTCAGCATCCATCAGGCATGGCTCGGAGGAGGTTACATTAACGCCCTTATCATATACCCGTTCAAGAAAGACTCAAAGGTGGAGCATGACATAAACCTCGTCATAGATCGCGAGAGCGCCGCCAAGGACACGCTCTTCCTCAGTTTGTCGCATGACGCCAAGGGAGAAGTATTTAACATCGAAACGAATAACGAAGGATTTGTACTTGGTTCATCATACTATTCATTCGTTGTGGACCAGATCAAAACCACCAGGTACAAGTATCTATGCTTCGAGTGGGACTGGTACGAGACCGATGACTATGGCAACCCTTACCCAGGTCACGACAGACACTACAAGCAGGCTATAAAACTCGCAGAGTAATGAGTAGAGTTTTAAGATTTGTGAAAGACTGGATGCTCCCTATAGGCATGGCCTTGGGAGCATCTTTGTATCTGGTGTACTGGGCAAGCCCATGGCTGCATCCTGTCGGAAGCATTGTCCTGAAGGCAGTAAAGACTATCCAGCCCGTGCTGCTCTTCGCGATGCTCTTCCTCACCTTCTGCAAGGTGGAGCCACACGAGCTTCGTCCGCACAGATGGCAAGGATGGCTTCTACTTGTACAGGCAGGACTTTTCGCCATTTCTGCCATTGCCGTGGCGATCATCCCATCAGAAGGAGGCAAGGCTGTGGCAGAGAGCCTCATGCTCTGCTTCATCTGCCCTACGGCCACAGCCTGCGCCGTAGTGACGGGAAAGCTTGGCGGCGACATAGCAGGAGTCATTTCATACACCATACTGATAAACCTTGTCACCGCCGTAATGGTGCCACTGATAGTGCCAGCCATCCACCCCGTGGAAGGAGTGACATTCTTCACATCTTTCTCACTCATCATGGCGAAGGTATTTCCTCTTCTGGTGTGCCCGTGCCTACTCGCATGGCTCGTAAGATACATGTGTCCGCCACTTCACAAATGGCTCATTGGGTTCCCTAACCTTCCATTCTACATCTGGGCGGTTTCACTCACACTCGCCATCTTGATGACCACAAGAGCCATCATCCACAGCAACTGCGGCCTTGTGATTCTCAGCGGAATCGGTATAGTTTCACTTTTCAGCTGCGCCCTGCAGTTCTGGGCTGGAAAGCGTATCGGAGAGCGCTACGGCCACCGAATCACAGCCGGCCAGGCGCTTGGCCAGAAAAATACAGTATTCGCCATCTGGATGGGCTACACCTTCATGTCACCAGTCACCTCTGTCGCCGGAGGCTTCTACAGCATCTGGCACAATGTATTCAATTCGTGGCAATTATATCGTCAGAGAAAAGCCGTAGAGGCTGGCGTGACTGCTCCAGCGGAGAAATAAAAAAACAGGACATCGAAATCGATGTCCTGCCTGAGGGGTGAGATGTGGGGCTCGAACCCACGACACCCAGAACCACAATCTGGTGCTCTACCAACTGAACTAATCTCACCATGTTGGGAGTACAAAGTTACAAAGAATTTTGAACCCCGCAAGGCCTTGAGGGAAAAATTCATCAAAAAAGACTATATTTGCATATATCAACAAGCAGGATTATGGGCAAAGAGATAAAATTCTCCCTCGTTTATAGGGATATGTGGCAGTCCTCTGGCAAGTATCAGCCTAGGGTAGACCAGCTCGTGCAGGTAGCCCCAGCCATCATCGAAATGGGCTGCTTCGACAGAGTCGAGACGAACGGAGGCGCCTTCGAGCAGGTGAACCTGCTCTACGGAGAGAACCCTAACAAGTCGGTACGTCAATGGACAGCGCCATTCCACAAGGCCGGCATACAGACCCACATGCTCGAGAGGGGTCTAAATGGCCTCAGGATGAACCCTGTACCAGCAGATATCAGAGAACTGATGTTCAAGGTCAAGAAAGCGCAGGGCACAGACATCGCACGCTCATTCTGCGGCCTAAATGATCCTAGAAACCTCAAACTATCAGTCGAGTACGCGAAAAAGGCGGGCATGATTTCTCAGGCAGCACTTTCCATCACCCACTCTCCTGTTCACACCGTGGAGTACTACATCGGACTGGTCGACAAGCTCGTGGAGTACGGTGCAGACGAGATATGCCTGAAAGATATGGCCGGAATCGGAAGGCCATCATTCCTTGCCGAACTCACATCTCAGATCAAAAAAAAGCATCCCGGCATCATTGTCCAGTATCATGGACACTCCGGCCCGGGATTCTCCCCAGCCTCCATGCTTGAGGTAGCGCGCGCCGGCGCTGACTATATCGATGTTGCCGTGGAGCCATTGTCATGGGGAAAAGTACACCCAGACGTCATCACTATCCGCGAGATGCTGAAGGCGGACGGATTCACGGTCAAGGACATTGACATGGATGCATATATGGAGGTACGCCGCCTCACCCAGTCATTCATCGACGACTTCCTGGGGTACTGGATCAACCCATCGAACTCCCAGATGACCTCGCTACTCGTGGGTTGTGGCCTTCCTGGTGGCATGATGGGCTCCATGATGGCAGATCTCAAGGGCTTCAAGGACGCCATCAATGCGGCAGAACGCAGCCACGGGCAGCCTGAGAGCAGTCTGGACGCGCTCATGGTGAAGCTGTTCAATGAGGTCGAGTATGTATGGCCACGCCTTGGCTACCCTCCACTAGTAACTCCATTCAGCCAGTATGTGAAGAATACCGCCCTGATGAACCTCCTCAGCCTCGCCAGTGGCAAGCCTCGCTTCTCTACCATTGACAAGGACACCTGGGGTATGATACTCGGCAAGATGGGCACCCTTCCAGGCCCTCTTGCGCCAGAAATCATCGCGCTAGCGAAGGAGAAAGGCCTCGAGTTCCAGAGCGGAAACCCTCAGGACAACTATCCTGACGAGCTCCCTAAGTTCCGCGAGATGATGAAGGCAGAAGGATGGGATGAAGGTGAAGACCAGGAAGAACTCTTCGAGTTCGCCATGCATGAGCGCCAGTACCGCGACTACAGGTCTGGCATAGCCAAGGAGCGCTTCGAGAAGGAGCTCGCCGAACTGAAAGCGAAGGCAGGGGCGCCTATCGTAGTGAAGCGTCCTGTTGTGGAAGTTCCTGAGTTTGACATCAATGCATTTGCAGAAAAGCATCCTGAAGCCATCCCAGTTCAGGCGCCAGTGAAAGGCAAGCTACTATGGGAGATTTGCGTAGACGACGACTCCAAGGCACCGCTTGCCGGCACTGCAGTGACTGCAGGACAGCCTATTGGATATGTCCAGACCTATTACGGCATGGAAGAAATCTTACCTTCTGCCAGCGGCCGCATCATCTACACCCCGGCAGCCCAAGGCAAGGATGTAGCGAAGGGCGAGGTGATAGCATTCATAAAATAGCCACTCACACCTCCAGACCCTCGTAGCACCGTCTCCAGGTGCGGAGAAGGCCGTTTCGCACCTGCGGCACCCTCCAAGCCAGGTGTGGGGTGCAGAAAATAGCCATTCACACCTCCAGACCCTCGTAGCACCGCCTCCAGGTGCGGAGAGGGCCGTTTCACACCTGTGGCGGCCTCTGAACCGTGCGCGGGGTGCAGGAAATAGCCATTCACACCTCCAGACCCTCGTTGCACCGTCTCCAGGTGCGGAGAGGGCCGTTTCGCACCTGCGGCACCCTCCGAGCCAGGTGTGGGGTGCAGGAAATAGCCATTCACACCTCCAGGCCCTCGTAGCACCGTCTCCAGGTGCGGAGAAGGCCGTTTCGCACCTGCGGCGCTCTTAGAGCCGTGCGCGGGGTGCAGAAATTAGCTATTCACACCTCCAGACCCTCGTAGCACCGGCTCCAGGTGCGGAGAAGGCCGTTTCGCACCTGCGGCACCCTCCGAGCCAGGTGTGGGGTGCAGGAAATAGC
>JAKSJM010000011.1 GCA_024398075.1 Bacteroidales bacterium
GATGCTTGCTACTGATATCTCAGCGAAGGATTGCCTTGATTATTGGCTTAATCACGTTGCCGAACATGGCTGTGTGGAAATACACAGAAGCCTATTTGAATTCGAGGATGACAACAACACCATTTCTACTGAATTACGCCTTCCTAATGGTTGGGACTATAGACATATTTTTGAATAACTGAAATCATGAGAAGTCCTCATTGTTTAGTCTCAGCCGCAGTCATTGCACTTGGACTCGCGGCCTGCACCAAGGAAGAGTCCACGACTCCCTCCGAGCAGCCTTCTGAATGCCAGATCACTATCATTGCCAGCACAGAAAGTTGTGTAGACACAAAGGCGTCGCTGTCTGGCAATGACACTGATGGCTATAAGGTTCTGTGGAGTACAGGGGACAAGATAACATTGGTCAAGGGCTCCAATTTATATGAATTCACCCTAGCAGATGGAGTGGGCACAACTACAGGCTCATTTACCGGACCCCGCCTGGACAATGGAGAGTACCAGGCCTACTACGGGACTGACGGAGAGGAGCTGTCCGGTCTTTTTGATTACAAAGGAATCAACATGATCAGTTCTGCCCCGATGGTGGCAGACGTCACCATCACTGATGGCGTGACATCCGTGGCAAGATTCAGGAACCTATGCGGTCTGCTGCGTCTGACATTGAAGGGATGCGGCACAGTGAAAGAGATCAAGGTTCACGCCAGTCAGCCATTGAACGGGCACTTGAGTATTGACGAGAAACAAGGTTATGCCTATGTTCGCGCTTTTGACGATGGACAGGACCATTATGACAACACCCTCTTTTGCGGAGACGGAGTTGCACTCACCGACGAAGGCATAGATTTCCTCATCCCCATGCCACAGAATGAGTATGACGGTATAAGGATTGAGATTACTGATGACACGGAGTACAAATGCACCAAGACCCTGAAGGCGGGCAAGAAACTCAATATCGCCCGCGCACAAATCACCCCTGTCAGACTCACTTTCACCAAGCCCGTCATACCTGATGGAGCGCTATCAGGTGAGTTTAAGGTCAATGATTCCGACAAGAAGGTCTTCTTCTCCAAGGGTAACATGTATTGTTACACTGGTGGACCATACAGGCCAAATTTCGAGTTCGAAGAAAACCAGTACAGCTTCGCGAAGGCTTGGGACATGAATCACGTCAGTCATTTTTACTGGGACGGGCATGAAGAGCATTCATATACCTATCTTCCTGCTGATACTCACAGCGGAAATGGTGTATTATTCACCAATGACTCAGATGATCGCGAAAAGCCAAACAGTATCTTCGCCGCCAATGATTTATTTGGAACATATCGCACTCTCTCCAAAGACGAGTGGCAGTATCTGTTCGAGCACCACCAGCACAGAAGGGTTACTGTCAATGGCATAGGAGGTTGTGTAATTGCCCCGTATGGGACAGCTCTGGCAAGCGGCAAGACTTCATTTACCACCAGCGAGCTGAATGACGGCCATCTCGTCTTCCTTCCAGTTGCAGGTTCCCGCTATGCTGGTACCTACCTCGAAAGCGAAATCGGTTATGGCTACTATTGGTCGTCGTCTGCTTCCGATGACGGATACTCGTACTGTGTATGTATTGATGGTAACGAAGTCAGTCTTGTAAAAAAGCATATCGACAGTGGCTGCTGCATCCGCCTCGTGACAGACATGGATTATGAGGCACCATTGGTGTCATCTGATATTGAGAAACCTGAGGATAGCGATAATTACGGTTGGGAATAAACGTCTATGGATATGAAAAAGACATTATTTCTTCTTTCCATGCTCGCAGTGGCTGCATGTACGGCAGACAATATCGGCATCGAGGAACCAGCGAGCAGCGATGTGAAGTTCTACGCCTCATTTGAGGGAGCTGACCTTACCAAGACTTACCTTGATAATGATGGCTACATCCGCTGGAACGCAGATGACAGCGTATCGATTTTCGCGGGCAAGACATATAATCAGCAGTTCAGGTTTGACGGCTCTACTGGTGATAGCGGAAACTCATTCACAATGGTCGGCAGCCCCGGAACAGGAACTGAGCTTCAGGCTAACTATTCAGTATATCCATACTCAGAGAACAACCTTATCACGCCGACTGGAGTACTCGGCGTTACGCTCCCTGATACTCAGGTGTATGCTGAGAACTCATTTGGATTGAATGCCAATACGATGGTCGCAGTCACCGAAAACGTCGCTGACAAGCATTTGCGATTCAAGAATGTCTGCGGCTACCTCAAGATGTCCCTCTACGGTGACGCCACGATCAAGTCTATTACCCTTAGGGGCAATAATCGTGAAACGATTGCTGGAATGACCCTTGTCAATGCGTCATTTAATGGCACACCTAGCACACGTCCCGCTCTCGGGGCGACAGAATCAATTACCATTGACTGCGGCGAAGGCGTGGCTCTTGGCGCCACCCAAGAGACTGCTACTGTCTTCTACTTTGTCGTTCCTCCAGTAGAATTCTCTAATGGCATCACCATTACGGCGACAGCTGCAGACGGAAGAGTGCTTAAGAAGACCACGACACGCCCTCTCAAGGTGGAGCGAAACAAGATTTCAAAGATGAGCGCGCTGGAGTATGACGAACCGTTCCCGTTCAAAGGCTTGACTTTCACAGCAGATGAGGAGTCTACAATTGCTCTGAACAAGCAAGGCCAACCTGAGCCGATCACTCTTGAATACAGTAAAGACAATTACGTCTGGACCTCATACACTATCGGGGAGACTATCAACCTCGAGGCCGGTGAATATGTTTACTTCAGAGCTGGAGAAGGTGGAAATCAGACCTTCAGCGACGAGAACGAACTAAGAAACTTCTACTATTTCTCTATGGCTGGAAGAATCAGAGCGTCGGGAAACATCATGTCGCTGCTTGACAGGACGCTGACTAGGAATTCCGTACCAAAGAATTGTTTCAACTGTTTGTTCATAGGTTGCAACAGGCTTTTCTCCGCGCCTAAACTCCCTGCAACTGAACTTGCGGAAGGATGCTATTACGGAATGTTCGCAAACTGCAATAATCTTGAAACGGCTCCGGAACTTCCTGCAACTACTCTTGCACTTGCTTGCTATTTGGATATGTTCTTGAATTGTACATCATTGACGACGGCTCCGGAACTTCCTGCTTTGAATCTTGCACCATTGTGTTATACTTCTATGTTCCAAGGTTGTTCAAATCTCGTGACTGCGCCGGAATTGCCTGCAACGACACTTACCAGCAACTGCTACCAGAAGATGTTTGATTCATGTGAGAAGCTGAATTATGTAAAGATGCTCGCTACCGACATACCTGATACTGGTTTTTGCCTTTCCGGTTGGCTTAATGGCGTGGCTTCCGAAGGAAACATCTATCTAAGCAAGTCATTACCTGATGAGGCCTTGGAGAAACTGAACCTTCCTGAGGATTGGCACATCTGGCGCAACGATTAATAAAGCTCACTTGGTGAATCCTACATCTCGCTGAGAACGATCATAGTCTCCGGCCCGATTTCAAGCTGCAAACCCTGCTTGAGATCGGTGCTGGAGATTATCTCTTCTGGATTCAATTTATCTTTCTCCGCCACTACCTCGAGTCCGGAGTTGTAAACGAACTTCTTGACGTTGCTGAAACCGTCAAAGCCATCTGATATTATTTCACACTTCTCGGACTTGTCACGCGACACATTTACCAGCGCAATTGTTCTCTTTCCGTCCTTGACGCAGCTGACAGACTTTACGAAAGGATTTCCTATGGTCTTCACTGTGTAAATGTCGCAGCCGTCAGGGATATAGCGGCACACAAGAGCCCAGGCATAGAACCAAGGGCGTATCTTCTCCTTGGCCGCTCCGTATTTCTCCTCCCCAAGGATGTTCCAGAATCCCCAGATCTTGAGTTTGTCACGCTCCTTGAAGTGCATGGCATCGTCAAGCATCCAAGCCACACATCCTGAGTAGCCGGCGTTAATCACCTGAAAAGTGATGTCAGCCATATCGGTGCCGTAGAAATAATCAAACACAAACATCTGTGAATCTGCTTCCGAAGCGTACGGGTCGGCAGCAATGCGTCTTGCTGCCTCTTCCCGATACCAGCCACCACCATCCTCAGCGGTATACTTGAATCCGACTTCTCCAAGGACTATCTTCGAATCGGACGGAACTTCAGCGGCATAGGCACGGGCCATCTTGGAGAATTCACCCGAATTCACGAATTCCTTTCCGGGATAATAGTGCATATTGTAAAGGCTCGTGTACTGGGCAAGTTCATTTTTCTCGCGAGTTATCCACCAGGTCTCGCGGTCATTCCACACAGCGGCATCGGGCCCGGCGATCTTCAACTTCCCTGCAAGTCGCGTCTGGTCAATGCTACTGCCGAAAGCCTTGACCACGTCGCTCCAGAGCTCGAAGCTGCAATTTGTGGCGGACCAGCTACCATTTGGTTCGTTAACCACAATGAATTCCTTTATGCAGTCGTAACCATTGTCACAAATCAGCATCTCCACATTTTTGACTGACTTTGAGATATTTGCAATGTTTACGGCACCATCTTTCACGAAACTGCCGCCCCAGTCGCCAAAGAGCACATATACGCCTCGCGACTGGCAATAGTCAAGAATCTTCAGGAGGTCTGATTTCGGCTCGTCGTATGCGGTGCCCAGCATCACCCTGATCAGGGCAGGCTGCATCCTGTCGAGGCGCTGGTATAGTTTTGTCCAATCAGATTCGCCGATGGGGCCAGCCTCATACGGGTCCCATTGCACACCGTTTCCAATGTAGCCTTTGGAAACAAACTGGTGCGTGTTTATGTTGACAATGGTGCCTGCGTTGAAGTTTGGGTCATAGGCGATCTCTTGCGCTGATGGTTTACCATAACAGCCTACCAGAATAGAAGTTAATAGTAGCGTCGCGAGGATGAAGTTTCTTGTCATGTCGTAAGCGTTTTGCTAAAGTTAATATCTTGAATTCTATATACACAAAAAAATAGTTTTTTTTGTGTATATTAATTGCTTACACATGCTTAATAACTATATCGAGGCAGCGCGCTGTCTTTTGTGGTTTCCATTGCGAAAACCCGTTCATGCTGGCATCCTCTGTGATTGGAATTTCAACTTCACCCACCAATGTATGATTTTCCCAATGGGAACCATTATTTACAAGATATTGTCCAGATGCGCATTTTGCTTGTTTATACAACCGCTTTTCGCGATAGTACAACAACTTGTAAAAATGCTTTCGACAACGATAAGAATTGTCTGTGACACGCATGATACCTTTGCGGCACAAACAGAAACAAGAATCAAAAAATTTATAGTTATGAAAAAGTTATTTCTAATCATCTGCACTGTTTTCGCAGTATTCATGGCATCTTCATGCACCACCAGGGTCGAGGAGGATTCTTATGACATCGTTGGCTACTGGAAATTCACTGGATTCAATGGCAAGGAATACCCTGATGATTACCACTACCTCCAGGTTATAAATGACATGATCGTCGTCTATGACCGCTATGAGAACACCGTTGCTTCATTCGGTTACAAAAGGACGAACAATACGCTGACCCTGACTGCACCATTTGCCGGAGAATACACAACCATCCTGGTGGATTCAGCATCATACGACGAGGTAGCCAAACTCGGTCAGATGTGCTGGGACTGCGGAAACGGCCAGAAGTACTATTTCGGTATCTGGAACAGAGACTAGTAGAGATCTGAGATCTCGCCGGCAATGATGAAGCTGGTATCTACGATCGTGTAAGCGAGGAGCCTGGCGGACCTTCCGTGCTGCGCACCCCATCCCCCTCGACACTTGCGCAGCTGCAGCGCACAGGATGGCGATTCCGTGCGCAAGGGACGGGCATTTCGATGGAAAATGGCTGAAACCTGCCACACTTGCGCAAAGGGATGCTGCCAAAAGCCGATTTTATGCGCAAGTGTCAGCGCAAGGGCGGTTCGGAGAGGGTTTCGTGCGTGGAAACGCCTGTTCTGCGCACGAGGCGAGGCGGCATCAGGGGGACTGGAGATGAAAATAGCTAATTCCTGCACCCAGAGCATCGACTTGACGCCGCATCAGGTGCGATGGCCCCTCCGCAGAGGGTTTCGTGCGTGGAGAGGCCCGTTCTGCGCACGAGACGCGGTCCGGCGAGGGTTTCTCGGATGTCCGGGAACAGAACGGATGCATATGCGGCTTCGCCGCAAGCCGTAAATGAAGGAGCCAGTGCTAAAGCAAGCTTTGCACTGGCATCCTTCATTTACGACTGATGCCGCACCAAAGTGCGGCATCTGCATTCGTTCTGTATAGCGCGGAGAGGACGAGATTCGAACTCGTGGTACCAATTGCTCAGTACGTCGGTTTAGCAAACCGGTGGTTTCAGCCACTCACCCACCTCTCCAAACTTACCCCTCGGAGATTCCTATCGGGACTACAAATATACGACAAAAATCTATATTCGCAAGAATTTTTGTGCAGAAAGGCTCATCTTGCCTTTATCCAGAGGTCTCCTTCCGAGCCTATACGCCACTCGCCTACGTAGATGCCATAGTATTCCTGAGAGTCGTCGTCGTAGAAATAGACGGAAGTGGACGGATCGCACGACCTCAACTCTGCGCACAGAAGGCCAATGGTGTAGTCGGAGAGCTCCTCGATTTCATTGGACTCCAGGCAGAGGCATCCATAGTCGTCGAAATAGACGGAGTTTATAGTGAAGTTTATGGTGCCGCTCTCAAGATGCAGAAGTCTCTCAGAATCAGAGACTTCGCTAAGGCGGGAAAGCAGCGAGGAGGCGTCGACGAGGCGAAGCTCCGAGGAGAGCCGGTCGCGCGTGCCGCCGTCCTTGATGTTGTAGAGCTCGGCCTCGCCGGAAGCATCGATGGAGAGGAAATACACCGTCTTCGACGGCTCGTACTCCCCCACTGCCGCGGCTATCTCGGACGCAGAAAGCGTCCTCGTGGCGCGCGCATCGCACTCCAGGCACACATCGCCATCCTCATCGAGGGAGACTCCAGTGATAGCGAAGGGAGGAAGCCCATCCCGACCCGCATCGAAGAGCAGGTCGCTGGCTTCCTCCTTTCCGGCCATCTGGAGCCGTAAGAATATGTTTGTCAGATCACCAGTGGTCATCTGCCACAGTCGCGGATCATGCCGCTCACGAGAGCATTGAACTCAGTAGCCTCGCAGAGCTGCTCGAGGGTGAGGTGCATCCTGTAGCGCCAGTAGTGGCGAGGGATGGCAGGGATGTTAATCTGCTCTGCCTGAGCATCTTCCAGACGGATAGATCCATCCATCGCGAGCCAGTCCTGAAGCGGAAGGATCACGAGCATGGCTGGCGAGTAGAGGTGCTGGGCCATGATCTGGCGGCAGATGTCAGGCTCGCAGAAATATGGTGCCTCGCCGCCGCGACCGAGCTCTTCGTTGTAGAAGCGCTGGATGAGCTGCTTGTCCTCTGTCTCCCACCATCCGCGCACTGGCGGCATGTCGTGGGTCGAGGTGGTGCAGACGCAGAAATATGGGTACTGAGCAGGATGCGCGAAGGTCTGAGATGGGTCCTTTGGCATGCGCTGGATCTCGAGAGAAAGGATCTTCTGAGAGTCCATCACAGCAGGCACGCAGGCAGGGATCATACCGAGGTCCTCGCCGCACGCGAGCATGCCGGTAGAGCCGAGCAATGCAGGGAGCTTGCGCATCGCCTGGTCGCGCCAGAAATCATTGTGACGGCGGTAGAAGAAGTCGTCATAGAGGTCATTGAATGACCATCTCTGCCACTCGTTAAGCTGCTGATACTGAGCGCCCTTGCGTGCGCCAATGAGTGGGTGATAGAAGCCCGCGCGACGAGGGTCCTCGATGAAAAGGCCATCGAGTGGGAGACCCTTCGAAGTGATCTCGTCTGCTGCATATGGCATCGCTGGGCTGAAGTGGCCCATGAGGCCTGACTTCTCTGGCACAGGGATCTCCCAGATACGGAAGAATCCGAGGATATGGTCGATGCGGAACGCGTCGAAGTACTCCGCCATCTTCGCGAGGCGCGCCTTCCACCAGGCGTAGTCGTCCTTCGCCATCTCCTCCCAGTTGTAGGTAGGGAATCCCCAGTTCTGGCCGTCCTCCGAGAATGCATCAGGCGGTGCACCGGCCTGCGAGTTCATATTGAAGAGCTTAGGGAAGCACCACGCGTCCACGCTGGTGCGGCTGATGCCGATAGGAAGGTCACCCTTGAAGAAGACCCCCTTCGCGTGTGCGTACTCGCACACTTCCTTCAGCTGCTTGTCCAGGTGATACTGGATGTAGCAATGGAAATCGACCTCAGCAGCATGAGCCTTATAGTACTCATCTGCCTTCTTCTTCGTGTATTTCGCATACTCACCCCACTTGGAGAAGTCTGGGGTGCCGTTCTCATCACGAAGGGCGCAGAACACTGCATACGGTACGAGCCAATCCTTGTTTGACTTCACAAACTCCTGATACTCAGCGGATGCGAGCACCTCGGCGCCAGACGAAGCGAAGAGCTTCTTCATGAGCTTGGTCTTCTCGCTGTTCACGGCCTCGTAGTCCACCTTGTCGAGAGCATTGAGCGCAGCCTGCTTCTTCTTCAGCGCGGCTGTCATCTTCACGCCTGCGGCGGCGAGGTTCAGGAACTGTGGGTGCAATGCAAACGTAGAATTAGCATTGTATGGATAAGAATCCTCCCAGGTGTGGGTCATGGTGGTGTCGTTGATCGGCAGCAGCTGGATAATGCTCTGGCCGGTAGCGGCAGCCCAGTCGACCATCTTCTTCAGGTCAAGGAACTCGCCTACTCCGAAGTCATCCTCGCTACGGAGCGAGAACACCGGAATCGCGGTTCCAGCGCCACGGAAGCCCTTTTTGTCAAACTTCTCTGCCGAGTGCTTACGCACAAATGGATTCGCGTCCTGAGGAGCGTCGATCCATGAATCAATGACCTTGGCTCCGCTCTTCACGCTGCAGCTATGATGGCTCCACTCCTGGCGGATGACGATACCCGCCCTGTGTACCTCATAGCTGTAATCTCTCAGCTGCGCGGCGGTACAGTCCGCCTCGACAGTCCAAAGTCCGCCTGCGTTCCAGGTCATTGGATACTTCTTCGCACCTGCCACGAGAACGAGCTCCTCGCCCCACTGAGTGCGGTATTCAATGCTAAATAAAACTTTCATCTTTAAAACTATTTGACGCAAATATAAACAAATTATTTTCCCATATTTGCAAATCATTGAACTCAGACATGAAAAAAAGACTCTTCACATCCATCTTTGCCATCATCATTGGCCTCAGCACCTTCGCACAGCAGAATGCCAGAACCGCATATTTTATGGATAGCTATGCCTATCGCTACAAGTTCAACCCTTCGTTCATCCCTGAGAACGGACACTTGGGAGTCGGAGTCGGAAATGTAGGCGTGGCAGTACAGACAAACCTTGACGCGAAGACAGCATTTGTCTATGACGAGTCAAAGGGAGCATTCAACATACCTTTCCTGGACGACTACTCATCAGTAGAGCAGTACATGCCCGAAAACATACGCCTGGGCTTAGGGGAGGACATCGACCTCTTCTCGCTGGGATTCCACAAGGGTCACTCCTTTACCTCATTTGATGTCAGCCTCAAGACTGATGTCAACCTGAATGCGCCAAACAGCCTCCTGAGCGGTCTCGCGACGACGGATGAGAACTATAAAGACAGCTATCACATCCCTGGATTTGAGGGAAGGGGCGAGAGTGTCCTCAGCATCGCGTACGGCAAGGCCTACCAGGTAGGAGGCTTTCTCAGCGTAGGAGGAAGGGTGAAGGTGCTTGTCGGAGTAGCGTCTGCCAGGGCGAAGTTCGGGGAGACTTATGTCAATGTAACCGACCAGGCCGTGGAGGCGAAGACATCCGGAGAGATTGACGTGACGCTCCCGAAGCCATTTGAGATACCCATCATCAACGGAGTGCCTGATATTGAGGATATCAAAGAGCCTGATGATTTAAAGATAGGAGACCTCAGACCAGCCGGCCTCGGACTCGCCGCAGACCTCGGTGCCACTATCCAGCCTATCCGTGGACTCACCCTCTCGGCCGCCATACTTGACCTCGGTTTCATGGGATGGTCAAAGGGTATAAGATCGTCTCTGTCTGACTTCAGCATGGAAATCGACAAGGACGGAGAGTATCATAACCTGAATGATGTGGCGCTGCCATTCACGACCTCCATGCAGTCCAGACTCACACTCCTGAGCACCACCCTCAACGCTGGCATAGAGTACGCCCTCCCATTCTACGATGGCATCTCGCTGGGTGTGATGGGTACCAGACGCGTGGCAGGCGCATGCTCATGGGGAGACACCCGCGCCATCCTGAACATCAGGGCACCTAAGGTGATAGAACTGGCTGGCAGTATCGGACGCTCTACATTCGGAAACACTTTCGGAGCCGCCCTGCACCTGCACTTCGGCCCACTCAGTCTCTTCACTGCCATAGACTCACTGGCACCTGTACTCAGCCTGGACAAGAATCTAGCGCCTCACGGCCAGCTGAACACAAACTTCGTCGTAGGACTGAACCTCCTCTTCCTGACCAAGCACAGCGTCATCTAGGACTATTCCAGCCACTTGAGGAAGTCGTCGACGCGGGCACGCGCGACAGTGACCTCAAACGAAGGAGAAGGGTCCACTTTCAGCTTCAAGCGCCCACTCAGGTGCTTGGAGACGGTCTTTATGCAGTTTCTGGACACCACGAAGCCACGTGAGATACGGAAGAAGGCATCGTGGTCAAGATCGTCGATGACAGCCTCGATGGAAGAATCGATGATGTACTTCCCTCCTGAATTCAGGGTCACATAGTTCGCCTTGTCCTCCGAGAAGAAATAAGCCACATCGGAGTACTTCACAGGTATGATCTGCTCGCCCACATACACGAGGAAACGCTCCTTAGGCTGCTTCTTCTGCTCCCCGATCGCGCTCAGTATCGCCGCCACATCGAGGACTGCCGTCCTCTGGCGGCAGCGCTCCACCGCGCGCTTCAGCGCCGGTATCTCTATCGGCTTCAGCAGGTAGTCCAGACTCCCCTGCTCGAAAGCCTTGACGGCATAATTGTCATAAGCCGTAGTCATGATCACTGAAGCCTCTATCTTCTGCTGGCGGAATATCTCAAAGCAGTCTCCGTCAGATAGTTCCACGTCCATGAAGATGACATCGGGAGCATTGCCCGGAGTGCGAAGCCACTCCAGGGTGGAAGCCACAGACGAGGTCATGCCTATGACCTCCATGTCACTGAACTGGGTGGTAAGTGTGCGTGCGAGGCTCTTCTGAGCCATCAGTTCGTCTTCTACGATCAATACTTTCATATTGTCAAATCTAGATTATAGGGAGCTGTACGCTGTAATGCTTCTCGTCCTGCTGGACCACAACGGACCTGCCTGCCAGGTCCTCGTACTGCTGCCGAATATATTTCAGACCCAGCCCGGTGCTGGATGATTCTGTCTTCTTCGGATGGATATCATTGGACACCACCAGCATGTCGCCCACCAGCGACACGTCCACCTTCAGCGGCTCGGAGGCGCTCACAGCATTGTGCTTGATGGCGTTCTCGATGAGCAGCTGCACAGAGCATGGCACCACCTGCCTCGAAAGCGCCTCCTCAGGGATGTCGATACTCACCTGAAGCCCATCGGGGAAGCGCACCTTCAGCAGGTCCACATACTGCTCCGCGTAGTTCATCTCATCCCTGAGCTTCACGGTGCGCTCCTCCTCATTCTTCAGGTTATAGCGGTAGAGACCCGCCAGCTTATGGATGTAGGTGGACGCCTGCTCCGTCTGCCCGTCGCATACGAGACAGTCAAGGATATTGAGGGAGTTGAACAGGAAATGCGGATTCACCTGCTGCTTGAGCTTCATATAGCGGAACTGTGCCAGATTCTGCTCTTCGATGCTCTTCGCATTCACCCTGATGGCATAGATGGCGAGTACCACGAAACATACGAAACTGAAGATGTAGTCCACGAGGATGTTCGTGACCGTATTTTCCATCTCCACAGCACCAGGCGTGATGAGGATGACGGCAAGTCGCGTAGTGATGATGGCGACAAACGCCACCAGAATCCACTGCACGCTGACTTTCTTATGGCCGCCTCCCTGCCTCCTGCTCCACCATCCGGACACGCATAAGGTCATCCATCCCAGTAGCTCCGTGGTGATGAAGGTGGACAATGGATGTATGACCAATGGATTTGTGCTCGCGAGCCCGAAAAGGCGTGCGCAGCCAGTGCCTATCGCAAATCCAAGCACATTTACAAGGACAATGCTGATGGCAAGAAACTTCACGCCCATGCCTTGACGCCAGCACAGCAGCACCACCATGAGCATGGTGAGAAGTGTCAGGACAAGGTCATCAAGCACACCTGCAGCTCGGCAACCCAATGCCACTGCAGCATGCAAGAAGGCGAAAACATGTATGAGCAATGCTTCTTTTTTCACTATAAAACGGGACTAACGGCAATAAAGTTAAAAAAATCATCGCAAAAACATTACACTTCATCCTCATTTTTCCACAGTTCGTCTTTTAATTGTATCGCGCGTAAGAACAATTTTTTAGATTTGCACACTTTAATTTCTCACACTAAAACGATACAAATGCAAAAAAGAGATCTGACATTCATGCAGATGTTCAATCTGTCCTTCGGCTTCTTCGGAGTCCAGATTGCATACGCTCTCCAGAGCGCAAACATCAGCCGTATCTTCGCCACACTCGGCGCAGACCCACATCAGCTCAGCTTCTTCTGGATCCTTCCCCCACTCATGGGAATGATCGTGCAGCCGCTCATCGGTCGCTGGTCTGACAAGACCTGGTGCCGCTGGGGCCGCCGCAAGCCATACCTTCTGGTCGGAGCCATTGTCGCAGTGCTCGTAATGCTCTTCCTGCCTAACGCAGGCAGCCTCAGCTTCGGCACCCGCCTCTTCCTCGGCCTGAACGGAGCGATGTGGTTTGGACTCTTCTCGCTCATCTTCCTTGACACATCCATCAACGTGGCCATGCAGCCATTCAAGATGATGGTCGGCGACATGGTCAACGAGAAACAGAAGACCCAGGCATACAGCATCCAGAGCTTCCTGTGCAATGCTGGCTCATTCGCAGGCTACCTCTTCCCTATCTTCTTCACCTGGATAGGCATAGCCAATGAAGCCCCTAAGGGCGTAGTTCCTGACTCTGTGATCTGGAGCTTCTACGTGGGCGCTGCCATCCTCATCCTCTGTGTCATCTACACCTTCGTGAACGTGAAGGAGATGAACCCTCAGGAGTATGCTGAGTTCCATGGCATCTCCGCTGAGAAGCAGGAAGAGAAGAAGTCAGAGAGCATCATTTCACTGCTGATGCACGCTCCTAAGACGTTCTGGACCGTCGGCCTCGTGCAGTTCTTCTGCTGGGCAGCGTTCCTCTACATGTGGACTTACACAAACGGATCCATTGCCTCGACTGTATGGGGTGTGGATGACCCTAGCTCCGCTGGCTACCAGCAGGCAGGAAACTGGGTGGGCGTACTCTTCGCCGTCCAGGCTGTCGGCTCGATGCTCTGGGCGCTCGTCATCCCTCGCTTCAAGTCGCGCAAGGCCTCATACATCACAAGCCTTGTGGTCGGAGCCATTGGATTCATCTCCATCTTCTTCATCCACGACCAGTATCTGCTCGCCATCAGCTTCCTTCTCATAGGCGCTGCTTGGGCAGCAATGCTCGCGCTTCCTTTCACCATCCTCACCAACAGCCTCTCCGGAGAGCACATGGGTGAGTATCTTGGCCTGTTCAACTGCACCATCTGCCTTCCACAGATCGTCGCAGCCGCAACAGGCGGCCTTGTGCTCCACCTCGTCGGAGGCGCACAGGTCGGCATGATGGTGATGGCTGGAGTGTTCCTCCTCGCCGGCGCACTGTCAGTGCTTCTCATCAAAGAGAAATAACACAACAATATATTAACCATCAATTCTTTTATGAATAGAATCGCTAAAGCACTCGCAGCATTAGGCATCGCATTGATGTCAGCTGCATCTGTATTCGCACAGAGCGGATATCAGGTCAAGGGAGTGGTAGTCGACGCAATGGGACCTGTCATCGGTGCTACAGTCATCGAGAAGGGCACATCAAACGGTTGCTCAACAGGACTCGACGGAGACTATCTCCTGAATGTGACAAGTTCCGATGCTATCGTTGAGATCAGCTGCATCGGTTACACCACCCAGAGCTTCAAGGCTTCTGAGGTTCCCGCTACAGTTACCCTTTCTGAGGACGCACTCTTCCTCGATGACGTAGTGGTCATCGGTTACGGTACCGTAAAGAAGAGCGACATGACCGGTTCGGTCGCTTCAGTCAAGGCTGACCAGATCAATAAAGGTGTCGTTTCTTCCCCTACCGACCTGCTCAAGGGCAAGTCTGCCGGCGTCGTAGTTACAGCCGGAGACGGTGCTCCTGGTTCAGCTGCTACCATCCGTATCCGTGGTGGTTCATCGCTCCAGGCATCAAACGACCCTCTCATCATCATTGACGGTCTCCCAGTGTCAAACACAGGCATCAGCGGAACCGCTAGCGCATTGTCATCAATCAACCCTAACGACATCGAGTCATTCACCGTCCTCAAGGATGCATCTGCAACCGCCATCTACGGTTCACGCGCATCAAACGGTGTCATCATGATCACCACAAAGAAGGGTTCGAAGTTTGACAATGGTGCCCCTCACGTAGACGCAGACTTCACCGCATCACTCAGCCAGAACACCAAGTATGTGGATGTAATGAACGCTGAGCAGATCAAGGAGGCCATCACCGCACAGTTCGGCAAGGACAGCGATGCGTTCAAGGCACTCGGCGAGGCTGACACCAACTGGCAGAAGGAAATCTATCGCCTTGCTCAGTCATACGAAGGCAATGTTTCCATCCACGGCAAGGTGGGCAGCAAGGACGGCTTCTACATGCCTTACCGCTTCTCACTCGGTGCACTCGACCAGAACGGTACCCTCAAGACTGGTTACATGGCCAGAGAGACCATGTCCATGAACCTCACTCCTACCCTTCTGCAGGAGCATCTCACCATCAACCTGAATGCCAAGGGCATGAACATGGACACCCGCTTCGCAAACACAGGTGCCATCAGCCAGGCTACTCAGTATGATCCTACCAAGCCAGTTTACGACGAGCACGGACTCAACGGCTACAGCTGGTGGAACAACGGCAAGGGCACTCTCGGCATCGAGAACTGCAACACCATGGCAAACCAGAACCCTGTCGCACTCCTCAACGACAAGAAGGACGTCTCAAATGCGAAGAGATTCCTCGGAAATGCACAGTTCGACTATAAGATCCACGGTTTCGAAGACCTCAGACTGAACCTCAACCTCGGTATCGATGTCACCAAGTCAAATGGTTCAGTAGACGTCGCACAGGGCACAGAGCAGTCATTCCACAGCACCGCTCAGTCTGGTTCTGGATACCATACCAGCTACTCACAGATGAAGCGTGACGAGACTCTCGAGTTCTACGCAGACTACAACAAGACCCTCGGCAAGCACAACTTCGACCTCATGGCCGGTTATTCTTGGCAGTGGTTCTACCAGGAGAGCTTCAACGAGCAGTACTCTGCTGACGGAAAGAACACCGTCCTCTCTGCACCTTATACATACAAGTACGAGTCTTACCTCGTATCATTCTTCGGTCGTGCAAACTACTCATTCGACAACAGATACCTCATCACCGCTACACTTCGTCGTGATGGTACCTCTCGTTTCTCAAACAACAAGTGGGGTCTCTTCCCATCTGTTGCACTCGGTTGGAACGTGAAGAATGAGTCATTCCTCAAAAACAGCGACGCTGTGTCTACCCTCAAGGTACGTCTCTCATACGGTCAGACCGGTCAGCAGGACCTCGGTGACATCACCACCCTCGCTACCTATAAGCTGAACACAAATGCCAGCCAGTACGTATTCGGCAACCAGTTCCTCTTCCCTATCACAGCACAGGGATACAACGCTGACCTCAAGTGGGAGACCACCACTACCTACAACGCGGGTCTCGACTGGGGCTTCATGGATGGCCGTCTCTATGGTTCGGTAGACTTCTACAAGCGCTACACCAAGGACCTCCTGAACTGGACTCCTGTAGCTGCCGGTGCAAACCTCACCAACTACCTGAACGCAAACATCGGTAATCTCGAGAACACTGGTGTCGAGCTCGAGCTCAACGCCATCGCAGTAGAGACCAAGGATGCTTCTTGGACCATCGGTGCAAACCTTGCATGGAACAAGACCATTGTCACCAAGCTTACCGCTGATGACGAGCGCCCTGACTACTACGGCGTGGAGACTGGCGGTATCTCAGGTGGTACCGGAAACACCATCCAGGTACACCAGACCGGCCATGCTCCTAACTCATTCTTCGTTTACCAGCAGGTCTACGACGTGAACGGCAAGCCTATCGAGGGCCTCTATGTAGACAGGAACAATGATGGCAAGATCGACGCAAACGACAAGTACATCTGCCACAAGGCAGCTCCAGACTTCACCTTCGGTCTCAACACCACATTCAGCTACAAGCAGTGGACTCTCGCAGCTTCAGCTCACGCCAGCCTTGGAAACTACGTTTATGACAACGTACGTTCAAACGGTGAGTTCCTCTCTGACCTCTGGACAAACAACTTCGTGAACAACCGCGTGAATGGTGCCCTCGAGACCAATTTCGCTGGTAGCGCACAGTACTTCACCGACTACTACGTGAAGGATGCTTCATTCTTCAAGTTCGACAACATAACCCTTGGCCGTAGCTTCAACTTCGGCAAGGCAGAGCGTAAGTTCGGTCTCAACGTATTCGCTACCGTACAGAATATCTGCACCATCACCAAGTACACCGGCATCGATCCTGAGATCTTCAACGGTATCGACAACAACCTGTATCCTCGTCCTCGCACCTACATCCTTGGTGTCAAGTTCAACTTCTAATCGAGTATCGAGTCATGAAAAAGAATATATTGAACATCGTGGCCACAGCGGCCCTCGCACTTGGTCTCACCGCTTGCGTAGGCGACCTCAATGTGACCCCTATCGATCCAAATACACAGCTTCCTGAGGATGTCCTCAAGGATCAGGGAGCCTTCAACCAGCTCCTCGCAAAGTGCTACCAGGGACTCGCATGCTCTGCATCAGACGGCCCTGATTCAAGCCCAGACATCAACGGTGTGGATGGTGGTTACGGCCAGTACATCCGCGCAATGTTCCATCTCCAGTGCCTCTCTACCGACGAGGCTACCTGCTGCTGGAACGACCAGACCCTCTATGATATCCACAATCTCTGCTGGAGTACTTCAGATACATTCGTAGCAGCCGGATACTACCGCGTATTCTATCAGGTAGGTCTTTGCAACGAGTTCATCCGTCAGGCAAATGCCACCCAGATCGAGGGCTTCTCAAAGAAGGAGCAGTACATCGCTGAGGCTCGTGCACTTCGCCTTCTCAGCTACTACCACGCCATCGACCTCTTCGGCAACGTGCCATTCTTCACTGAGGACAATTCAGTAGGTTCTGAGGGTCCAGACCAGATCTCACGTGCAGATCTCTTCGCATGGATGGAGACCGAGTGTCAGGCACTCCTCGCTTCAGACAGTGCACTCCCTAAGGCAGGCAAGACCGAGTACGGCCGCATCGACCAGGGTGCTGTGCAGATGATACTCGCTAAGCTCTATCTCAATGCTGAGGTATGGGCAGGCAAGAAGATGTACTCAGAGTGTGCTACCCTCGCAAAGGAGATCATGGCCGAGTACAGCCTCCACGCAAACTACGCTGACCTCTTCTGCGCAGACAACCATCTCTGCACAAAGAACGTCACCTACAACGGAGACGAGATCATCTTCGTAGTGCCTCAGGATGGTATGAACATCCGCTCATACGGTGCTACAAACTACATCATCTTCGCTTCTACCGGTGGAGACATGGATGCATCAGGTTCTATGGGTATCTCATCAGGCTGGGGCGGTCTTTCACTCACCCCTGACTTCGTGAACCTCTTCGACGAGAACGCTGATTCACGTGCAATGTTCTACACCCAGTACGGCAAGGAACTCGACGACATCACCGACTTCAAGGCTGGTGGTTACAAGTCAATGAAGTTCAAGAACCTGAACCATGACGGTTCAGCCGCACAGTTCGACGGCTTCGTGGACACCGACTTCCCTGTATTCCGCGTAGCAGACGCTTACCTCATGCTCGCTGAGTGCGCTAAGAGAGGTGGTGCATCTGAGGCAGAGGGTCTCTCGGCACTCAATGCTGTACGCAGCAGAGCAGGCATCAACGAGGTGGTTAAGTACGACCTCGACGACGTGCTCGCAGAGCGCGGTCGCGAGCTCTACCATGAGCTCAGCCGCCGTCAGGACCTCATCCGCTTCGGCAAGTTCACCACAAGCGACTATCTCTGGGCATGGAAAGGTGGCGTGAAGGAAGGCAAGGCTGTAGACGCCAAGTTCAACCTTTACCCTCTCTGCTCAAGCGACGTGAACTCAAACAGCAAGCTTACCCAGAACCCTGGCTATTAATAGATAAAAGACAGTACAATGAAAAAGTTTATATACACAGCGGTTGCTGCTCTAGCAGGAATGCTGGCAGTATCATGCGTCCAGGAGAATGAGCTCGTGAAGTTCGATCCTAGCGCTACTGTAGCACAGACCCTCGGAGACATCCAGGGCTGCGCGCTCGCTGCTGATGGTGAGGCCATCACCACCACTTTCAAAAAGGCAGACTTCGGCCTCCAGGCTCCTGCTGCCTACACCCTTTTCGCAGCGCTTCCAGGCACTGACTTCAATCCTATGGAGAAGGTCAATGCCACTATCGACGGTGAGAAGATCACCATCTCACAGAAGGATCTGAACAACCTCATCCTCAACCTTGGCGGTGAGGCCGATACAGATTTCGCTCTCGAGTTCAAGCTCGCCGGCTTCCTTACAAACGACAAGGGCGCCGAGATCGCCGGCTCAAGAGTCTACTCAAACAAGGTATCTGCAGTATTTGTTCCTTATAGCGCTACCCGCCTCGACGTGGACATCTATGACCACGTATGGGTGATCGGCGCAAGCTCTACCATTGGTGCCTGGGCACATGACAAGGTATACCAGTACCTCTATAACTACAACAAGGACGGCAAGACCTACACCGGTCTCATCGACTTCGGTGAGGATGGCGCTTCAGGTGGCTGGAAACTCACCGGTATCGCCGGATGGGATGACAGCTGCAACTGGGGTAGCGAGGCTCAGGGCGAAAGCGCAGAGCAGAGCGAGATCCAGCTCATCACTGGAGGCGGCTCAAAGGACATCAAGTGCCTCAGCAAGAGATTCTACTCTCTGAAGTTCGACACCTCTTCACTCGTTCTCAATGTTCTCGCTGGCTTCAACAACATCGGCATCGTAGGCTCATTCAACGGCTGGAACGCAGCTGACGCTGACTGCAAGATGGCTTACAACGACGCATACCACAGATTCTACATCGACTACACCTTCGCAGACGACGCAGAGCTCAAGTTCACCGCTGACGATAGCTGGGACCTCAACTGGGGCGTAGACTGCAAGAACGGCGGCGACAACATCAAGGTAAGCAAGGGTTCTTACCGCATCTACTTCGACCTGAATGCTGGCGAGTACAGCTTCAACGACAAGATGTTCGGCAAGGATGAGCCTGGCCGCGAGGTGGCTCCAGAACCTCCATTCGAGGGCTGGTCACTCATCGGAGCCATTGGCGAGACCAACTGGGACACCGACTTCGACATGACCGAGAAGGGCGAGGGCGTATTCTTCTACAATGGTGTAGAGCTTACCGAGAACTCAGAGTTCAAGATCCGCAAGGGTCACGACTGGGGCGTCTCTTACGGCGCTGCCGCTGAGGTGAAGATCGGCGAGGCTTTCGCAGCCACTACCGACAACGGTGGCAACATCAAGGTAGGCGTAGCAGGCAAGTTCGACATCACCCTCGACACCGCGGCAAATACCATCCTCATCGCTGAGCACCAGGAGAATTCTTGGTCAGTGATAGGTGTGAACGGCGACTGGGAGAATGATGTGGACATGAAGGAGGTCGCTCCTGGCATCTGGGTAAGCGAGAAGATCAATGTTACCTCAGGTGACTGGAAGCTCCGCATGGGCAAGGCTTGGGACGTAAACCGCGGCGGTGCCGCTCCTGCTGGCATCGGCGCATTCGTTGAGGCCGTTCAGGGTGGTCCAAACGTAGCTCTCACTGGCGAGTTCCAGGTAGTTTACAATGCAAACGTCGACGCTCTCGGAACCCTTGGTTGGGGTCTTGTAGGTTCTATCGCTTCCATTGGATTCGGATGGAATGAGGACCTCCCTATGAACCTCGGCACCGACGGCAAGTGGTACAGCTCACCTGTAGCGCTCACCACCGCAGACGAGTTCAAGCTCCGCTATATGGGTGGCTGGGACGTCAATGTAGGTGGTACCTTCGCAGCAGCCGAGACAGCATTCGAGGCGGCTGACGGTGGCGCAAACATCAAGGTAGCAGAGGATGGCACATACTATGTCATCTACGACCCTACCGCTAAGACCATCACTCTTTCCAAGGCATTCTGGGGCATCATCGGCGACTTCAACAGCTGGGGCGGCGACGTATTCATGATGAACGCTGGCGAAGGCAAGTGGGTGGCTTACAACGTAGCCCTCAACGGTGGATGGAAGATTCGTCAGGGCGCTGGCTGGGACGTGAACCGTGGTGGTGCATACACCGCTGGCGCTGCATTTGCAGCCGTTCCTGGTGGAGACAACATCAATGCTGGCGAAGGCAGCTTCGACATCATCTATGACTCAGTGGCTGAGACCATCGAGGTTAAGTAATCAGTTTCGATTCTAACATTCCTATGTGCCGGTTTGTGCCGGTACATAGGATTTTTTACTATATTGCAAATTCTTATGAAGCACCTATATACTATAATTCTTTCACTTTGCTGCATCATTGCGGCAGTTACAGGCTGCAAGGACCCCGCTAACCCGGAGGTTCCGACAGAAGTCAAGCTGGAGGTCAGCCCACAAGAGCTGTCTTTCACTTCCGATGTCTCCACACAGACCATCACTGTGACCTCAAATGGAAAGTGGTATCTGGATGCTTCAGAAATGTGGTGTCAGACCTCTACCACCTCCGGAGAAGGAAATGGTGAGGTAGACGTCACGCTCTCTGCAAACCCTTCAAGCACAGAGAGAAGCGCCACCATCACCTTCACCGCCAAGGGTGCGAAGGACCAGGTGGTTCGCATCACTCAGAATGCAGCTGGATCGGAAGGCGTCATCATCTATCCAGATGCAGCTTCTGGCATAACCCTCAGCCCAAGGATTCCTGATGCTGACGGTCCATGCACAATCTATTTCAAGCCGACTTCATCTTCGAGCATCTCGTCGGCACTGTATGACTCTTCAAGCGATCTGTATGCACACATAGGCGTATACCATGATGACGAGTGGAAATACGTACCAGCAGAGTGGGGCGAGAACATAGCCAAGTGCAAGTTCGAGAAGGTCGATGCGAACTCATACAAGCTCGAGCTAAAGCCTAGCATCCGCAGTTTCTTCGGATCAGGCACCACGCCTGTGACCAGACTCGCCATCGTCATAAGAAACGCCGATGGCACTGCACAGACCTCCAAGGATCAGTTCGCGACAGTGACTGATACCAAGTACAAGGACGAAATCTTCACTCCAGGGCAGTATCAGGAAGCGCCGCTTCCTGCAGAGGCAGCACCTGGAATCAACTATAATTCAGACGGTTCCGTCACACTTGTCCTTTATGAGAAAGGCAAGGATGGTCTCTTCTATGACTACAGCTACGCCATCGGAGACTTCAACGACTGGAAGATGGACGACTCTTCCCTCATGAAGAGAGACAAGGGAGCCGGCTGCTGGTGGATAACCCTCACAGGCATAGACCCAGACAAGGAGTATCGCTTCCAGTACTGCGTCGGAAACGCCACCACAAAGATCCGTATCCACGATCCATACACAGAGATCGTATACGACCCATGGAATGACAAGTACATCCCTTCAAGCACATATCCAAACATCCCAGAATACCCAAGTGGAGCGAAAGAGCTCATCGGTGCATTCAAGGTGAATAGGGACTCTTATGACTGGGAGGTACCTTCATACAAGATCAAGGACCAGAACAGCGTTGTGATCTACGAGCTCCATCTTCGCGACTTCACTGAGAGCAAGGACCTGAATGGAGCACTGCAGAAGCTGGATTACCTCAAGGAACTCGGTGTGAATGCCATCGAGCTCATGCCTATCCAGGAGTTCGAGGGCAACGACAGCTGGGGCTACAACCCTTGCTCGTACTTCGCGCTCGACAAGGCATACGGAACCCGCCAGATGTACAAGAAGTTCATCGACGAGTGCCACAAAAGGGACATGGGCGTAATCATTGACGTAGTCTACAACCAGGCGACCGGTGCGCACCCTATGGCGAAACTCTACTGGAATGGGGACAATGTCTCTGCACGCAATCCTTGGTTCAATGTGACGTGCCCTCACGGCTTCGGCGTGTTCCAGGACTGGAACCACACCGAGCAGATGACAGTGATGCATGTCGAGCAGAGCCTCATTAATCTGCTTAACCAGTACCATGTCGACGGTTTCCGCTTCGACCTCACCAAGGGTTTCACAAACCACAGCGGCAAGGATGACTCCTACGACCAGCAGCGCGTCGATATCCTCAAGGGGTACAACCGCTGCATCAAGGCTGCGAATCCTGACGCCATGGTCATCTGCGAACACTTCGTGGATGCGGAAAATGATGCCCTGGGCGCAGATGGAATGCATGTTTGGGGTAACAACAACTACAACTACTGCGGTATCGTGGCAGGAAAGACCCCTGACATCTCATACGCATACGACCCTAAGTTCATCAGGGTCGGATACATGGAAAGCCATGACGAGGAACGCCTCTGCGTGGCAGAGATCGAGGGCGAGGAGAACCAGGCATGGGGCATCGTAGGCACCATGAACAACTGGGGAAGCAGCGATGACATCGCCATGACCGCAGACGACATGTTCTATGTGGCCAAGAACGTTTCCTTCACCGCCACAGACCAGTTCAAGATCAGAAAATACAACGACAGCAGCTGGAACGAGCAGTACAACTATGGTGGCCCGTCAGATGGCACCAAGGTGTCTGCAGGCGTGGAGTTCACCCTCACCAAGGGAGGCGACTCAAAGAACCTCATGGCAGCTGCGGCCGGCAAGTATGATGTATATCTCTACCCTGCTGGAGGCAAGCTCTGGCTCATGAGCCCAGGCAAGCGCCCGGCGAGCCCTAGCGCCGGCGGAAACCAGGGAGGCGCTGCCGACAAGGCAGCCGAGCTGGAGCTCCGCATGAGGCGCGCCGGCCTCGCCGCAGCGTACTTCTTCACCATCCCTGGACCAAGGATGATCTGGGAGTTCGGCGAGCTTGGATACGACTATAGCATCAATTCCTGTGGTGGCAGAACAGCAGCTAAACCTGCAAGATGGGACTACCTGGACGTACCTCAGAGAAAGCAGTTGCACGACGTTTACGCTGGCCTTCTCAAGCTCAGGAATGACAATCCTGCGATCTTCACCAAGGGTGCAGAGTTCAAGTGGACATCAAGCGGAGCAAACAAGTTCATCAGCGTCTCTGCCCAGGGAAGATATGTGTGCGTGATGGGTAACTTCGGCACCACTGAGAAGGAATGCACAGCGACCATGCCTCTCAATACCACCTGGTACAATTATTTCGACAAGTCAGAGTCTCAGAATACCGCCAGCTACAAGGTGACCCTCAAGCCTGGAGAGTTCAGAGTGCTCGTAAACTTCAGATAAACCCACTATGAGAAGAATCTTTTTTGTCCTCATGGCTTCAGCACTGATGTGCTCTTGCACAAAGCCTACACAGAACAAGCCTATGCCTGACCCAGAGCCAGAGCCTAAGCCTGTGGAAGTAGCATTCGCGAAGGGTGCCGACATCAGCTGGGTGACGGAGATGGAGGACAAGGGATACAAATTCTACGACGCCTCGGGCAAAGAAAAAGACTGCACAGTCCTCATGAAGGAACTGGGATTCAACTCTATACGCCTTCGCGTGTGGGTCGATCCGAAGGACGGATACTGCGACCAGTCGGACGTGCTTCTGAAGGCGAAGAGAGCGACGGCTCTCGGCATGAAGGTGATGATAGACTTCCACTACTCCGACAGCTGGGCAGACCCTTCGAAGCAGAATGTACCCGCGGCATGGAAGGGCCACGACGCGAGCCAGCTCGCTACCGATGTGGCAGAGCACACCAAGGAAGTGCTCACCAGCCTGAAGCTCCTGGGAGTGGATGTAGGCTGGGTGCAGATAGGAAACGAGGTCACCGGAGGCTTCCTCTGGGATATCTGCAAGGTCTCTGGCAAGGAGGCTGCAAGCTTCATCAAGTGCTTCAACGCCGGTAGCGACGAGGTGAAAAAACTCTATCCGGATGCCAAGGTGGTCCTTCATGTGGACAATGGCTGGAAGCTGGATACCCTGATCTGGTTCTACGGCCTCATGGGAAGCGCCAGGTACGATATCATTGGCCTGTCGCTGTACCCATCGTACTGGGAGAATGGCGCCTACGGAGACTGGAACGCGAAGACCAAGCAGTGCATGAACAACATAACTTCCCTGAATGCCACCTACCACAAGGAGGTGATGATCGTAGAGTTCGGCATGCCTGCAAGCCAGCCTGAGAAGGCGAAGGATGCGCTCCAGTTCATACTGGACAATGCTTCCGACAAGCCTTACTTCAAGGGCATCTTCCTCTGGGAACCAGAGGCTGAACATTCGAGAAACAACTATGACTATGGCGCTTTCGCTGACGGAAAGCCAACCATTGCGCTAGACCCAATAAAGTAAAATGAGGACCTTACGACCTATCATACTATTCGCTAGCATGGGATTGCTTTTCTCGTGCATGAACAGCAAGCCTTATGAGCCAGAAAATCCGAAACCACCCATTCAGGAAGTGGTTGAGGACAAATATGGCGTATCCTACATGTATGACAGCAGCGTCATCCCCGAGATTCACATCACAGTGTCTCTGGACGAATGGAACAGCCTGCTGAAGGCATACGACCAGAACTCGAAGACAAAGAAAAACATCCACTGCGGCGTGCGTTATCTCAAGGACAAGGAGGAGACCGTGATCACGGACGCTGCGATAAGACTGCGTGGAAATACCTCACGCAGGCGCCCTGAGGGCTCGAATGGCCAGATGCACAAGAGTTCCGGGACGGACTGGCATCATTGTCATTTCCAGATAAATTTCCGCAAGTTCCAGAAGGACGACGAGCATGAGGTGCATGGCGCGAGAAAGATAGCGCTCAAGTGGTTCAAGGACGACCCGAACTACGTGAGGGAACTCTACAGCTACGACCTTTTCCGCCGCGCAGGCATCTGGACTGCACCAAATGACGTATACTGCCGCCTCTGGCTCAAGGTTGAAGGCGACCAGAAGGAGACCTATTTCGGCGTGTACAATATGATCGAGCCTATCGACGAGCGCTTCGTAAAGCAGCGCGTGGACGAGTTCGGCTCCGACGAGGGCTTCATCTGGAAGTGCCGATATGGCGCTGACCTCAGAAGCACAGGTGCCGACATAGGCGCCGACCTCGACGACGACGTGGAGCACGTGTACGAGTTGAAGAACAGCACGAAATCATTGGACAAGGCGACAGAGCAGCTGAAGGGTTTCATCACGAAAATTAACACCCTCAAGGGCAGCGAGTTCCACGACTGGATCGCAAGCGTCTGCGACGTGGACCTGCTGATGCGCACATACGCCGTGAACGTGACCCTCGGCATGTGGGATGACTACTGGAACAACAAAAATAATTACTACCTTTACTTCAACTCCACCGACCCGCAGGACTACAAGTTCTTCTTCATACCTTACGACTACGACAACACCCTGGGCACCAGCTCGCAGTGCGAAGCGCAGAGTGACTCCGGCAGGCAGGACCCATTCAACTGGGGAAGAAAGGAGAACCCATTGATATACAAAATCTTGCAGTTTGACGACTTCAGGGAGATCTACCGCAAGGAGCTGCTGCGCCTCGTGGAGCCAACGGAAGGACTCTTCTACTACACCACCAGCATGCAGCGCATCCAGAAGTGGCAGATGAGCGTCAAGCAGTTTGTGTCCAATGACACCGGCGAGGACATGTCCATCAAGGATGCCCCCGCATCGTGGGGAAACCATTCAGAGTATCGCCTGCTTGACAGCGGCTCAGACAACTTCTTCAAGGTAAAGGCTGAAAGCATAAAGAAATTTTGCACAAAATAACAATGAGAAAGCTAACCACATTCATCATCCTGGCCCTCGTGGCACTGAGCTGCACACAGGCACCTCAGAAGGAACAGGGCAGACACGCAGACTGGACCGAAGGTACGGTCGTCTATGAACTGAACACCCGCCAGTACACCGAGGAGGGCACTTTCGCCGCAGCGGCGCAGCACCTTCCTGAGCTCAAGGAACTCGGCGTGGACATCGTCTGGCTGATGCCTATCTACCCTATCGGAGAGCTTAACCGAAAGGGCACCCTCGGTTCATACTACGCCATCAAGGACTACAAGGCAGTGAACCCGGAGTTCGGTACCCTCGCAGACTTCGACGCCTTCCTCGCGAAGGCTCACGAGCTCGGTCTCAAGGTCATCCTCGACTGGGTGGCAAACCACACATCTCCAGACCATCCTTGGGTCACAGAGAAACCTGCTGAGTGGTACTATCGCGACAGCCTCGGCCACACCATCGTAGAGTACGACTGGACCGATATCGCGAAACTTAACTACGACTGCCCAGAGGTGGCTGACGCCATGCAGGACGCCATGCATTTCTGGCTTGAGCGTGGCATCGATGGATTCCGCTGCGACATGGCCTACATCGTGCCTCAGGCATTCTGGACCAAGGCCATTGCTTCGCTCAGGGAGGAATTCAAGGACATCTACTTCCTCGCAGAGGGAGAGGAGCCTTGGCTGCACGACGCCGGTTTCGACGCCACCTATAGCTGGGAGCTCCACCACATGCTGAACGACATAGCACAGGGTCGTGCGAATGGAGACAGCCTCAGGACATACATCCAGAAGAATGACGAAAAGTTCCCTGCAGATGCCTACAGGCTCGCTTTCACCTCAAATCACGATGAAAACTCATGGTCGGGATCTGAGTTCGAGCGCATGGGCCAGGCATGGAGAGTAATGACCATTCTCTGCTTCACCCTTCCTAAGTCACAGCCTCTCATCTACACTGCTCAGCAGATAGGATGGGACCATCGTTTCGAGTTCTTCGAGAAGGACCCTGTCCCTGCAGCCATGTGGAACGACGAAGGTCTCAAGGAGGAGTACGGCAAGTTCTACAAGGAGCTCACAGAGCTCTATCATTCTCACCCAGCCCTCAAGCCTGAGAGCCCATACGAGTTCTACGTAGACCCACTCGTGGACGGTGAGGACCAGAGTGAGTACATCTCATACCGCCGTATCTGCGACACAGATACAGTGTCTGTGCTCATCCACCTTCAGGAGCCTTGGGAGTACGCCATTCAAACACCTGAAAACTAATAGATTATGAAAAAGATAATACTTGTCGCAGCGGCACTTTCAGTGCTTGCAGCATGCGGAAAGCCATTTGACCCAAGCAGCGTGGTGGATGCCACCGCGGAGCAGGTATCCAGAGTGGAGCCTCTCAACTGGTGGGTGGGTATGAAGACCTCACTGCAGATCATGGTGCAGGGTCCAGCCATCTCAGAATACGATGTCACTCTCGAGAATCCGTACAAGTTCAGCACGGCTCAGCCTTACATCCAGAAGGTGAACAAGGCTGACTCGCCAAACTACCTCTTCCTCGACGTAAGGATGGGCGACAAGGCCCAGCCAGGCACATACTATCTCGTGTTCTCGAAGGAGGGCAAGGAGTGCTTCAAGATGCCTTACGACTTCCTCCAGAGAAGGGAGGGAAGCGCCGAGAGGGGCAGCTTCACGACCGCGGACCTCATCTACCTCATCATGCCTGACCGCTTCGCGAATGGCGATGCGTCAAACGACGGCACTGACGACACCTTCGAGGCTCCAGCACGCCACGAGCTCTATGGCCGTCACGGTGGAGACATCCAGGGTATCATTGACCATCTCGACTATATCCAGGAGCTCGGTGCCACAGCCATCTGGAATACTCCTCTTCTGGAGGACAATGAGCCAGAAAGCTCATATCACGGCTACGCCTGCACCGACTATTACCACATCGACAGCCGCTTCGGCTCTAACGAGCTCTACCGCGAGCTGGTGCAGAAAGGCCACGAGAAGGGCATCAAGATGATCATGGATATCGTCCCTAACCACTGCGGCGACAAGCATTGGTGGATGGAGGACCTTCCATTTGAGGACTGGGTGCACGTGTGGCCAGAGTACACCCACTCAAACTGTGCATTCTCGATGCAGAATGACCCATACGCCGCCGAGATCGACAAGCAGAACATGGTCGGCGGCTGGTTCGACACATCCATGGTCGACATGAACCTCGACAACCCTCATGTGCTGCGTTACTTCAAGCAGTGGGCAGTGTGGTGGATCGAATGGGCAGACCTCGACGGCCTGCGCGTCGACACATATCCATACAACGAGAAGAAGCCTATCAACAGCTGGAGCGCCGCTGTCATCGAGGAGTACCCTAACATGAACATTGTCGGTGAGGTATGGAGTTCAAATGTCTCACAGGTAGCCTACTGGCAGGCTGGTCATGAGAACCCTGACGGCTTCAAGAGCGCCCTCCCTACCGTCATGGACTTCCCTCTTCAGGGAGCCATCTGTGGCGCCTTCCCTTACTCCGGACACGTGAACTGGGACGAGGGTATGGTGAAGATCTATGATGCCATCGCCAATGATCTCTACTACGCAGACATGTCCAGGATGATGATTTTCCCTGCAAACCACGATACAGACCGTATCGGTGACATCGTGGGCAAGGACCCAGAGCGCATGAAGATGGTGATGGCTCTCATCGGAACAGTACGTGGCATCCCTCAGATCTTCTGCGGAGACGAGCAGATGTTCACCTCGGCGGACCGTTCGCAGGGCCATGGCGGACTTCGCGTCGACTTCCCAGGCGGCTGGGAGGGCGACATCTTCGACTGCTTCACAGCCGAAGGTCGCCGCGCCGCTGATATCGACTTCGACGGCTCGCGCATGGCTGCAGGCACACGCGAGGATGTGTTCGAGTACTCGAAGAAACTCTTCAACTGGAGAAAGACCTCTGATGCCGTGCAGAACGGAAACACCATCCACTTCCTTCGTCGCGAGAACTCGTACGCATATTTCCGCTATACCTCAGACGAGGTGGTATTTGTATTCCTTAACAATGCTGACGAGTTCGTGAAGGTGCCTTGGGCTGACTATGCTGAGTTCACCCAGGCCGGAGCGGCTCGCCGCGGAGATGACTCCGCAGCTCTTCAGAGCGGCGTGGACGTCATCACAGGAGAGAAGATCGACTTCTCTGCCGAGAGATGGGTCGGACCACATAAGGCACTCATAGTAGAATTCAAGAAATAACACTATAGATGAAAAGATTATTTGCATTCGCAGCGGCTGCGCTCATGCTCGCAGGCTGCGCCCAGAAAGCGGCTGTGACCAGCGAGCTCGTGAAGAGCATGAGCTCTCCTGACGGTCAGCTCACCATGTCCTTCTACATGACTTCAGAGGGCACCCCTCAGTACTCACTCAAGTTCGCTGACAAGGACGTGATCCTTCCTTCAAGCCTTGGTTATGAGCTCAGAGGAAACCTCAAGGCCCAGAACCTTGTGGTGAACTCAGACAACGTAGACAAGCTGGACAACGACCCTACACTTCCTTTCAACGTAGGCTTCATCGTAGAATCCATCGACACCTGCTCATTCGACGAAGTCTGGACCCCAGTATGGGGCGAGGAGGACCAGATCAGGAACCACTACAACGAGATGGTCGTAAACCTCATCCAGGTCGATGGCACATCTGTCAACACCGTGATGGCTCAGGCTGACGCAAACAATGGAAACGACTCAGAATCAGCACTCGAAGGAAAAAGGATGAGCATCCGCTTCCGTCTCTTCGACGACGGTCTCGGATTCAGATACGAGTTCCCTTCTCAGAAGTCACTCACATATTTTGTCATCAAGGAGGAGCTCTCCGAGTTCAAGATGGCTGGTGACCACACAGCTTACTGGATCCCAGGAGACTACGACACAGAGGAGTATCAGTACACTCAGTGCCGCCTCACCGAGATAGCCCAGAACTTCTCCAAGGCCCTCAACAGAAACGATTCCCAGACTCCATTCTCTCCAAATGGAGTACAGACATCCCTTCAGCTCAAGACCGACGATGGCCTCTACATCAACCTCCACGAGGCAGCATGTGTGAACTACGGTACCATGCACCTGCTTCTCGATCCGAAGACATTGACCTTCGTCTCACACGTGACTCCTGAGGCCAATGGCTGGAAGGGGTACATGCAGAGCCCACGCACCTCGCCTTGGCGTACCATCCAGGTCACCGACGACGCTCGCAAACAGCTCGCTTCCCGTCTCGTGCTGAACCTTAACGAGCCTTGCGCCCTTGACGATGTGAGCTGGATCCATCCTACCAAGTACATGGGCGTATGGTGGGAGATGATCGCAGGCAAGAGCAGCTGGAACTACACCGACGAGCTCCCTACCATTGACCTGGAGACTGTAGACTACACCCAGACCACCCCTAACGGCCGCCATGGCGCGACCAACGAGAATGTACGCAAGTACATCGATTTCGCCGCCGCAAACGGCTTCGACGCTGTGCTCGTGGAGGGCTGGAACATTGGATGGGAAGACTGGGCAAACTGCAACAAGGACTACGTCTTCGATTTCCTCACCCCATACCCAGACTTCGACATCGAGGCGCTGAACGCCTACGCTCACTCGAAGGGCATCAAGATAGTGATGCACCACGAGAGCTCGTCGTCTGTGCGCAATTACGAGCGCCACATGGAGGCTGCGTACACCCTCATGAACAAGTATGGCTACGACGCAGTGAAGAGCGGCTACGTGGGTGATATCACCACCCCTGGCGACCACCACTACAGCCAGTATATGAACAACCACTACCTCTACGCCATCACCGAGGCCGCAAGGCATCACATCATGGTCAATGCTCACGAGGCATCGCGCCCTACAGGTCTCTGCAGGACATATCCTAACCTCATTGGCAATGAATCCGCACGTGGAACAGAGTATCAGGCATTCGGCGGCACACGTCCAAACCATGTGACCATCCTCCCATTCACACGCCTCAACGGTGGTCCTATGGACTTCACCCCTGGCATCTTCGAGCAGAACCTCGAGGCTTGGTGTGGAAACAAGTCGCATGTGAACTGCACCATTGCAAACCAGCTTGGTCTCTACCTCACCATGTACAGCCCTCTGCAGATGGCAGCAGACACCCCTGAGCACTACGCAGAGCACATGGACGCATTCCAGTTCATCAAGGACGTCGCAGCCGACTGGAGCGAGACCCGCTACATCGAGGCTGAGCCTAATGACTACCTCATCGTGGCTCGCCGCCCTAAGCAGGCGACCCTTACAGGCAGCGCAGCAGCGTTCTCGAAGGGCAAGGACACCTGGTTCCTCGGTGGCGTGACCGACGAGCAGGCGCGCTCATTCACCGTCGCCCTCGACTTCCTCACCCCTGGCAAGACCTACGAGGCGACTATCTACGCCGATGCCGCAGATGCCCACTACGAGACCAACACCCAGGCCTACACCATCGAGAAGCGCATGGTCACCAGCGCAGACTCGCTCGATGTCTTCATGGCTCCAGGTGGTGGCTTCGCAGTATCATTCCTCGCAAAGTAATCCACTACCCGTTTAAAAAGGTCGGTCACTGTAATATAGTGACCGACCTTTTTTTATTTGTTCTCTTCGTTTACAAACTTAGCTTATAGCTAATCATCGGCATAATTGGTATCAACGATAGGCTTTTCTGTGAGAGCTTTCCAGCGAGGGGGGTGTGGTCTATCCTTACGACTCGCTGTAGACTACCACTTCACGTCAAACTCGCGTGCAAGGTCAAACACCACCTGCGTGGCATCCTTGCCGCCAGTCTTGGCTTTGATCTGGTTGTTCAAGTTCAGTATCTCAAGCGGCTGGTTTGTACGCTTGCTCATGTCCGTGAGCAGTTTCTGCATGTCTTGCCAGTACTCGATGTTCTCTGCAATTGCTGAGGCATCCTTGGCATTCTTTGCATTCTTGAGGTCATACTTGAGCTTAGGGATGAGCATATTCTCTATCTCCTTGGTGGCCTCCCTGGCCTTTGCCTGCACCTTGGTGGTCTGAGACATGTGGATGTTCTCCTCGATTGTGGACATCTTCACGTCAATGACCCTTCCGACGCTGGACACATCTTTCTTCGTGAGCCTTCCGAAGTCAATGTTGCGCTTGAGAAGCTCTTCCGTCTGATATGCCTCCGGGTGGGCAGAAGTGGTCAGGTTCATCTCCGATGCCTTGGCGCTCATGCCTGTCTGCTGACGATAGACGCTGTTCATCGTCTTCTGCGCCTCGTCCATGAATTCACTGGCGCTAACCTGCTTGCCATTCCTGAAGAAAAGAGGCTCCTTGCCACTGGCCTTGGAGACTGGAGACAGGTCAAGGTCCATGCTGGAAGTGCCTGCAGATGAAGCATTTCTGAACTGCTTGAACTCGATGTCATCCATGTTGAAGCCCTTAGCCTGGAGTTCAGCCTTCATCTTCGGCATCATCCTGTCATAATTGGCATTGACGCCTTCGCTGAAGCTTGCGGAAACCTTCGGATCTGCCTTGTACTTCATGTACCATTTCGCATGGTAGTCTGCATTGAGCACAGCTGCCAGCTTGTCGCGGGATGCACGCGCTGCATCTATCTGCGCCTTAGATGCGCCGCTGGCTATGAGCTGCTTGAGCTCACCATCCACCTGCGTGAAAGTATTTACGGCATCCTGCGCTTCCAGACGCTGGCGCTGAGTTCTGGTAAGGTCAAGCTTCTCCTTGAAGGAGAGCTTGGTTGTGCCCTTGCTTGTAAAATAAGAGCAGGTCTTTGCAAAGGCATTCGCGCCTGTCTCAATGCCCTTGCCTATTACATAGTCGATGCCAGCCTTCTTGACGCCCTCCCAAATCTTCTCGTTGGTGGACTTGCCAGCATTGGCCTCGTCGGTATATCCCTGATAGAAGGAGGCCATCGCCTGGGTGGCAGGGTGAATGCTGCCCGCAGCGGAGCAAATGCCGTTGGACACGCCACCGGAAATGAAACCGGTCACGCCTCCATACACCGCACCGATGACCTTTGGGCCATATGTCACGATGGATGCAGTGGCGCCATACGCTGCCGTATATGCCTCGGCTGCAAGTCCCACTGTCACAGAGCCGCATGCCATGATCACTGCATTGGCACCAGCCTCCTTGAGGTCAGCATAAGCAATGTCTTCCTGCGCCTCCGCCTGTACCTTCAGCTCCTTTGCAAGTATTTGATTGTTAAAGAGCTTCGAAAGCTTTCGGGCTCGCTCAATGTCACCAGACACCAGTGCTCCGTCGTCGTAGAAGAGCTTGTCGGCGCGGTCGCGTGCGTCCTCCTTCTGGTCCTCCGGCAGCAAGTCGATCTGTCTTTCTATGCGCTCTGCATAGCGTCTTGTGGCTGCTCTGCGCACCGCATCCTCCTTCATGCTCTGTACCATGCGTGCATGGGCATACTGGTCGAAGTCGGTCCTTGTGTGGACGTATTCTCCCGTCTGGAGAGTCTGGATGTTGTCCCTCTCATTCTGGATATTTGACCTCATGTACATGATGCGCCTGTCGATGTCTTCCATCTCTGCGCGAGCGCTTTGCCTCTCCGCATCTGTCTTGGCGCTATAGTAGCGCTGACTTGCCCTGCTCTTGTACTCATTCTCCCGCTGAATCTGCTGCTCTATTTCGCGAATCAGCTCCTGTCGCGTCTTGATGGACTCCTCCTTGGACTTGCGTTCATGCTCCAGTGAATCCCTGACGGCCTTTTGCTTGAGCTGCTCCTCGGTCATTGGCTGTGTGGCAAATGCCATCTCCTCCCTTTCCTTCGCCGCTATCGCCTTGCGCTCCTTTGCTGATTTCGCCCTGTTTGCCATATCCTGACGGCATACATTCCTCACCTCTTCCGCAAAATCTGACAGCAAATCGCCAGGAATCACGCCATTCTTGTAGAAGGTATAATCATTCCACTTGTCCGCAACAGACCAGTTCACTGCCGCCTTGAAGAAAAAGCCGGCGCCAAGTATCCTGTTGCCAAAGTTGCACACTGCATTGTAGTATTCCTCATCCCTACCCATCGACTGCTCCTTCAGCATCAGGTAATTCATTGTCATTGAGGTAATTGCCATCACAGGAGGCTTCGGAAGGTAATTCTGGAACATACCGTCCGACTTGCAATCCGGCACCTTGCCGTCATCATTGTAGCACTCAAACTGCCTGACATCCATGTACTTGAGGGCAGCACTGGCATCGTTCAGATCATCCTTGGACGGAATGCCGTTCTCGCACAACTCGATGACATAATACCTGTCGCTGCCTTCCACGTTTGCCCTGAAGATATACCTGAACACCACCTCCGTCAGTGCAGGAAGTTCCTTGCCTACAATGTTGGTGGTCCTGGTGCCCATGAGGCAGTCGCCGATGTACGGAGCCTTCACTTCCTTTTTGGCGAAGGCGCTATTGTATTTCTTGCGCGCATTGGCCTTGGCGATGAATGGATTTGGCGGATTGCCAAGAAGCTGTATCCTGTTTGCGATCTCCACTATGGCTGCCTCAAGCGACTTAAGGCTGCCCACGAGGAGGTTGTACTGGAACATGATCCCGTCAAATGTCCCGCGGTCGTCGATCGCCACGGCCTCCGCTATGTCAGTCTGCAGCATCTGGAGGTCCGCAGCTGTCTGGAAATAAGCCTCCCTCGCGGCCAGGAACTGGCTGAGGAGAGGATTCAGGGCGTTGAAGTAGTCTATCAGCTCCTGTGACGGCGTGTCATAGAGAGGCGCCCACATGGCCAGGAATTGCTTTGCGTCGCTTTCGCTCATCTCTCCATACACGATGCGCATGGACTCGAACGCCATGGTCACGGCCGCATTGTATTCCTCAACGGTGACCTTGCTGACAGCCGGAAGCGGATCCGGTATCACCGCTTTCACACCCTCAGGCAACTTGATTGGGGAGACGTCCTCCGCAGCCCATGGTGTGCCGGATGTGCTCAACTTGAGATTCCCGGAGAGGTCGTCTGCGTTGAACTTGGGTGCTGCAGGCATGGACACCCTGGTGTCGGCACTGCGCTTGGTCAGCTTTATCTGGGCATGAAGTCCAGTGGTCGCCATCATGGCAAGGGCCATAATGGCAAGCAATTGTGTGGCAATACGTTTCATAGGAATCAAAGTTAGAAATATTATGCCTAAAATGCTATCTTTGGACAAAATAGTTCAAACCATGGAAGAAAAAGTCAAAGAAGGGAGCAAAGTCACCCAAAACATCATACTGGGCACAGATGGGAAGTATCATTGGTTTTATGAATACAAACTGATGCGGAATCCAACCATCCTGTTCCTGATAATGAAGATGTTTTTCTGGATAGACCTTGGCATCTTCACCATGCTTTTGCTGTTTAATGCAATTGGAGGACGCCTGGACTGGGAGGATTTTCTCGGCATTGGCAAGGCCTTTCTGCTGATGCTTGCAGTTTTTGAGGTAATGACCATGCTCGGATATCTTCTCTATGCCGCCATCCAGGGCTTCAAGTACTGCATCATGTTCGAGATGGACGACAAGGGCGTGAAGCACACCCAGATGCCGGCTCAGTTCAAGAGAGCCCAGGCCGTCGCCTTCCTGGCCGCGCTCATGGCGGTTGCCACAAAGCAGCCGAGATTGATCGGTCCAAGCCTTCTTTCAGGCTCAAAGCAGTCCATGTACACATCCTGGAACAGCGTGCGCAGTATCCAGGTCAACCGTAAGCGCCAGGTGATCAAGCTCTACGAAAAGCCTTCCACCAACCAAGTCTACGCTCTGCCGGAAGACTTCGACTTCGTGCAGGACTACATCACCTCGCACGTCAGGAAAAAATAATTTACATTTGGGAACGATTACATCTTAGCAGATACCCTTATTCATGCACTATATGTGAAATTTATCCACGGATGTTTGGCGGTGAGCCAATCTATGACAGAATTCCTTCGTCATTCGCTATCTTCACCAGCTCTGCGGAATTTGATGCTTCGAACATGGTGAACAGTTTCTTCTTGTACCACTTGATGGTCTCTGGGCTGAGGCACATGGCGTCTGCGATCTGGATGTTTGTATAGCCTTTGGCAATGAGATCCAAAACCTCTCTCTCCTTCGGTTTAAGGACAATGTCGCTTTTCTTGGTGCCGATATCTTCGACTGTTTCCTCCAGCACCTGCTCAATCTCATCTTTCTCCTTGGTCACTCTCTTCAGACGCACGGACATCCAGAAAGAGGCTACTATGGCAATGATGGCCAAGACAAGGAGCAACATGATGATTTTCAGGCGTTTCTTCTGAAGAGCAAGCACTTGTCCGGTGTAGTCCAGGCTCTCCATCCTCGCGTATAGCTCCTCATCTTCGTGATCTGCATAATAGTCGTTCGCATCTGCCAGGAAACGCAAGGCCCTGGCCGTCTTGCCCTTATCCAGATACAGGGCTCCAAGTCCCTTGTAGGCTGTCGCGATCGCCAGGGAATCATTGGCAAGTTTAGAATATGTCAGGCTCTCCTTATAGTAATCCTCTGCCCTGTCCAGATCACCGGCGTCACGCATGGTCTCACCCATGTTGTAGTAGAGCACCGAACTGCTGTTATGCCAGTCGTGCTTCTTGAAAAGGACGCCCGCCTTTTCGTAGTACGCCATGGCCACATCTATGGAGTCCATCTCGCTATACAGGTTGCCCAGGGTCCCATACATCTGCGACAAGACATCATCGGCAGTCCTTTCATTTCCAGTCGCAGAGATGCGCTCCGCAGCCTTCATGCAGATGCCATAGTAGAAGGCGGCGCTGTCAAACTTCTCCTTCGCCCAGAAATGCTGGCCAATGCATTTCGCCGCCAGCTGCTCATAATGATCCCAGCCAAAGCGTCTCGCCAGACCGAGCAGCATGCGCGCGTAGTACTCGCTCTTCACGCCGTTTGTCTGGTTGAAACCTAACATCAGTCCCTCGATGTCGGACGCGACTGCCTTAAGCTCGTCTTCACTCGCAGCAGCCATGTCGCTCGCGGTCCACCTGGCCATGACCGCCTCCAGCGAGTCGACATTATGCCCTCGATGGTCGATATACTCAGCCCTTGCCTGAATGCAAAAGCCAATGATGAATACAAATAGTGACGCCATTTTTCTCATGTCACAAATATATGAAAATTGGCCGTCATTAAGTCTATTACACATGTACATTAGGCATTTCCACCCAAACGGGTGGTGTTTAAATATTAGATAATGAGGACATTTGCAAAAAAAAAGCGAATGCCAGACTTTACTGAAAAAGAGATAACCATCGCGAAGCATGCAGCAGAGGGCATGACGGCCAAACAGATAGCGGACGCCATGTGTCTCAGTCTTGAGACCATAAGATGGTATCGCAAGAGGATGCTACGTGAGGCCAACGCAAAGAATTTCACTGAACTGATAGCCCTGCTCAAGGATCAGAGCATCATTTGAAGAATTAATGGATATAATCTATAGGAACATGAGAAGAATACTGACTATTGCGGCAGCTGTGATGCTGCTGGCTACGACTGAGGCTAATGCTCAGGCATTCTTGAACAAACTTAAGGAAAAGGCAGAAGCCGCTGTAGGCGGCGCTTTGCAGGAGAAGCTCGGCGAAAAGCTCGGAATCGACTTGAGCGCCACTGAGGAGCAGGCTCCTCAGGAAGTAAAGCCTGAGTCAAAGCCAGAAATCATTACCCCAGAGCAGCAGCTCCAGCGCCGTCGCACCAGTACCTTCGGCTGGGATGGCAAGGTGTCTCCAAGCAGCACAAGCCAGCCTATGTCGCTCATCAATGAGCTTCCTAAGGTCCCTTCGGCAAAGGAACTTGCTGACCCGACAGAAGCTGGTATGATCTCATTCTACAATGCTCTCAAAAGGGTGACTCTGCGCGCAGAGGAGCTCAACGCAGACACCACTTGCGAAGACGCATTCGCTGAGGAGTGGCGTAAGAAGCAGGAGGATAAGCTGTGCAATGCGTTGGGCCTGACCAAGGCAGAGTGGGACCTGCTGAACTCAGAGAACATCACTGACGCCCAGCGCGAAGCCCTTGAGGCCAAGATGGCCAAAGCCATTTTAGGTGACATCGATATCGAGAAGGCTCAGGCAGATGCGCAGAGCCAGATGGCAAGGTATGAGAGTATGTCAGACAAAGAAAGGGAAGCCATGATCCAGAGCAAGGCTCAGGATGATGCTTCACTGGCTATTGCCGCCATGATGGATGTCTATAAATCAGATCCAGCCGAGACCAAGTATGTCACAGGCTGCACCCCTGACGAGATCGAAAAGGCCATGAAGAGCAATGATCCAGAAAACAGCCCTGAGGCCAAGAAGATGAAGGAGCATGAGAAGAAGATGACAGCCAGCGACGGCAAGGCATACACCAAGCGCAAGAAAGCCCTCGAGGACAAGATCCAGGCCGCATCCATGGCTGCCATGAGATCCCAGATGAGCGTATTCGCACAGATGGCCCAGAACGCAAGCAACTTCGAGAAGAAGATGGATATGCGCGACATCCAGGCTGCTGAAAGACGCTACATGGATGCTTCCATGCCAATGTTCTCGGCATTTGGAGGAGACACCGACATCGACGCCAAGTTCAGCGCTGCCGAGAGAAACAAGGTGCTGGCATGGAAGAAGAAGATCTATTCTACCGACGACCCTGCTGTCTACAATCCTCTCTACGCACAGGCTCTCGAGGCCATCAAGACCTATCGTCTCAGAGCAGCAGCATTGTGGAGCGCCGCCATTCAGAAGCGCGTCGACAACATCAAGGCCCAGATGCCAGGATTCATCGAGGCTCAGCGCCAGGCGGTGGCAGACGGCATTCTGCCAGAGTGCGGAATGATGAGAGCACCGCTCAACGCAGTCATCCAGGCCGGAGATATACTTGAGGAGGCATACAGCGAGTTCCCTTGCAACTATCCTCACATGTACAATGAGGAAGTGGCTGACGAAATCACCCTGGCGCTGAATGAGGACTGGTGGTGGCCAGAGTTCTGTTATCCTCTAGGAAACATCAACGACATCCTCGCAAGGAAGTTCCTCTTCAAGGCTGTTTACGAGGGAGACAAATACCAGATCTACCAGTGGGATGGTGCCAAGTGGGGTGCTGTACCTAAGGATTTCGATGAGAAGAAGCTTGCCGGCACCAAGGCACCGGAGAGCGCAGTATGGAAGAGCTCCGACGGTATCCGCGAGGTCATCTACAACGCAGACGGCCACTGGATCCAGCTTCCTGAGGGCGATGTGGTGTACCCTATCGCCATCGGCAAGACTGACCATGTCATCAACTGGCTCACTGCCAATGTGATCGTGGATGAGCCACATGGCAAAAAGAAAATCCAGATCATCAAGTGCACCTACAAGCTCTAATTCTACTTTTTACTATACTTTTTGCTGCGCCGTCTGTGAAGGATGGCGCAGCAAATGATTATTGCGACGCGCACCGCGCGGAGTGGCGACAGATCTGGGAAGAATATGATGTGCCCTGCGACATCGCTGAGGCCGTGATTTTCCCGGAATTGATACGCTACAGCATGTTCCAGGACAAGATGGAGACGGGCGCTGTCAAGTCGCTCTACATCACCCGCGGTGCTGGCGGGTGCAACTTTTCCATTGGCCGTTTCCAGATGAAGCCATCCTTCGCGGAGGAGCTGGAAAAGCGCTGGATGCGAAGCGGCCTGGCGCGGCGCTACGACCTCTTCTTCGACACCAAGGACAGCGAGAACGCGCGCCGTGTACGCATCACCCGCCTCGAGAAGGAGGAATGGCAATGCATCTACCTCGCCATCTTCCTGAAGATGCTCTATCTCGACTACGGTTCCTACGACAAGCGCGGCGAGCGCACCCAGGACGGCATCGACACCCTCCCCCTCCAGGAGCAGGTGCGCCTAGCCGCGACAGCCTACAACCGCGGCTGCCGCTGGGTCAACCCCGGCTACGGCCCCCTCGAGGAGATCCAGGCCAATGCCTACGACAAGCACTTCCACACAGCCATACTCCCCACCTCCCGCACCCGCCGCTACGTCTACGCCGACCTCGCCCTCAAGCATTTCCGCCGCATCACCAGGTAGGCCCCGTCCCCCCTACGGCCCGCCTTCCCCGGCCTGCCACATCCACCCCTGCCACATCCACCCCTACCGGACGCGACCCCGACAGATACGCCATTTCATCCGGGTCGTGGCACAGAAACCCTCCATTCCCCACCCCTGCCGGACACGACCCCGACGAATCCGCCTTTTCATCCGGGTCGCGGCACAGAAACCATCCATTTCCATCCCACGCCGGACGCGTCCCCGACGAATCCGCCTTTTCATCCGGGTCGCGGCACAGAAACCCTCCATTTCCCTCCCACGCCGGACACGTCCCCGACAGAACAGCCTTTCCATCCGGGTCGCGGAACAGAAACCCTCCATTCCCCACCCACGCCGGACGCGACCCCGACGAATCCGCCTTTTCATCCGGGTCGCGGAACAGAAACCCTCCATTCCCCACCCACGCCGGACGCGACCCCGACAGATACGCCATTTCATCCGGGTCGTGGCACAGAAGAAAAAGAGAAAGCCGGCCATCGGGATGATGGTCGGCTTTTCTGTGGCCGTAGGGAGCTGGCAGGGTGGATAGCGCTGCTCGACGGGGGCGCGGCCGGGCGGGGGCGCTGCTCGGCGGGGGCTCGGCAGGGCGGTTAGCGCTGCTCGACGGTGGCGCCGTGGAAGAGGGCTACGGCCTTCTTCCAGAAGTCGGTGTAGTGAGGATGGCCGATTTCTGCAGGCGAGCCCTCGAAGTACTCGGTGTGCTTGAAGGTGCCGTCCTCGTTCTGGGCCTTGACGTTGCCGTCCATGAACTTCACGAGGAGGATCTCGTCGAGCTTCTGCCATGCGGCGAACTGCTTCTGGGCTGTGTCGACGCTGTAGGCGGTAGCGGCCTTGCGGACCTTGCGGAGGGCGCGCTTGGTGCCCTTGCCGTAAAGCTTGAGAAGCTTTTCGTCCTGGGCCTGGACAGCGCCGCCCATCTGGGCATTCTCGAAAGCATTGGCCTCCGCCTGGACGTATGGCGCCATCTGGTTGTACATCTTGTAGCATGCGTTGGTAACGCGGTTGCAGAGCCAGAAGGCTGAGGTAGGAGAGTATTTGAGGAGATTGCCATTTCCTACCTGGAAGCACTCAGGAACCTCATTTGTGCATGCGTAGATAGGGGTAAGGTATGAGGTGGCGGCATCATCGACACCGAACCAGAGGAGCGCGCCGATCTCGTCAGGGAGCCAGCCGCGCGCCTGCGCTACGAACCAGAAGCCTGTCTGCTGGGTGGCTATCGCGCGCTCATTGACATAGGTCTTGCCTTCCCACTCGAAGCTCATTGGACGCCAGCGGTAAGGAAGCGCGTTGCCGCCTGCTCCGATATCCTGGGTCATATCCATTGGGGTACCCTCGAAATGGTCGCGCATCACGTCAGCAAGCGCCTTCACGGTGACCTTCTTCGCAGGCTTCACGAACAGCGGCATCTCGCCATTCAGGTCGTGACCCATCACGTACTCGATCCAGTCCATCGCTGGGCGGGTCACCTCCACGCCATTCTCCATGTAGGTGAACTGTCCCTCGCAGAGGATGTTGAATGCGCTCCATGCGCGTGCATCACATGCCCTTGCGCCGCTGAAATCCACTGGATTGTAAGCGTCGCGGAAGCTGAACTCAGCGTCCTCGCCCTCGAAATAGCCATGCTCGCGCGCAAACGAGATCACGTCTGGAGCGAAAAGGCAATTCTCAGGGTCATCCATAGGGAAACGTGTGATTCTGCACTGGTTGGCGTGTGAGCAGATGTAGCCATCAGGGATGCGGCGCGCCACCCATACGATGCCCTTCTCCGACTCACCCTTGCCGACGAGGTCCATCACCCACGCCTCCTCGGTGTCTGCGATGGAGAATGACTCGCCCTCCGAAGGGTAACCATATTCATTGGCCAATGCCACAATGGTCTCGATGGCCTCGCGAGCTGTCTTCGCACGCTGCAAGGTGATATAGATGAGGGAACCGTAATCCATGATGCCGTTTGGATCAGCCAGCTCTTCGCGGCCGCCCCATGTGGTCTCTGCGATGATGAGCTGATGCTCGTTCATGTTGCCCACGGTCTGGAAGGTGTAAGGCACCTGGGCAATCTTTCCGGTAGGTCTGTAGGTATCCCACTCGGTGATATCAAGCCAGGAGCCTGCCTTCCACTTCGCGGCCTTGTGGAAGTAAAGCTCACCATAAAGCGCGTGCGAGTCGGCTGCGTATGTGACCATACACGAGCCGTCTGCGCTCGCTCCCTTGGTGACTATCACGTTTGTACATGCGTCGGCGCGCTGCACGGCTGACATCAGCACGATACTTGCAACTGCCAGGATGGAGGAGATTCGTCTCATTTTTGTCAATGTATTATTAATTGTTTATTTTTGTCTTTCCGATGAAGGACAAATGTAATTAAAATTTCGTTCGAATGAAATCAATATCACGCATTACGCTCTGCTTCTTGATGGCAATCTTCATTTTCCCTTGCGCAGCGCTTGCCCAGGAGAGGGAGCAGACGCCTGAGGAGAAAAAGCAGGAGAAGGAGTTCTATGAGTGGATAGACAAGGAAGTGAAGCGCCTCACGGAGACGCTTGACCTTGAGTATTGGCAGGAATTCTATGCCGACTCCATCCTCACACACGACTATCTCGGTCTGCGTGACGAGCTTAGCGACCTTTCAAAAAACAAGATATCAAACACAGACATCTACGTGAACGTCCAGGACAAATGGATGGAGCAGATCTACGATGCCTTCCATAAGATCCTGAATGAAGAGCAGTGGACCAAGTATTTGAAGCAGGGAGCTGCCCGAGACAAGAAAAACAGGGACAAGAGAAAGGCGAAAGCGAAAAAATAGTTATCTTTGCGAATTCGAATATTCAGACAATGAAAGAAAAGATACAGCAGATCCTCTCTGAGCTTGAGAATCTCAAGTGCAAGTCTCAGAAGGAAGTGGAGGAGGCGCGCGTTCGCTTCCTTGGTAAGAAAGGAGAAGTGACAGCCCTCTTCGAGGAGTTCCGCGAGATGGGCAAGGAGTTGAAGAAGGAGTATGGTCGCTCCCTCAACGAGCTCAAGCAGAATGCACAGGCAAAGATCGACGCCCTCAAGTCAGAGGTCGGCGAGGAGGCCGGCGCAGACGGTCCTAAGCAGGACCTCACCATGCCAGGCGATCCATTCGAGCTCGGTTCACGTCATCCAGTGTCCATCGTACGCCAGGAGATCGTAGACATCTTCCGTAAGTTCGGCTACGATGTGGCTGAGGGACCAGAGGTTGAGGATGACTACCATGTATTCGAGGCCCTCAACTTCCCTCCAAACCATCCAGCACGCGACATGCAGGATACTTTCTTCGTATCTGCTGGCCATCCGAACCCATTGCTCCTGCGTACCCACACCTCATCAGTCCAGGTGCGCGCCATGGAGAAGATGAACCTCCCTATCCGCGTCATCTGCCCAGGCCGAGTTTTCAGAAACGAGGCCATCAGCGCACGCGCACACTGCATCTTCCACCAGGTGGAGGGTCTCTACATCGACGAGGACGTGACCTTCGCTGACCTCAAGCAGGCCATCCTCCTCTTCGCACGCGAGATGTTCGGCGCAGACTCAGAAATCCGCATGAGACCATCTTACTTCCCATTCACAGAGCCTTCTGCTGAGGTGGACGTGAGCTGTAACATCTGCCACGGAAAGGGCTGTAACATCTGCAAGGGTACAGGCTGGCTCGAGATCATGGGATGCGGAATGGTAGATCCAAATGTCCTCGAGGCATCTGGTATCGACTCACACAAGTATTCAGGATTTGCTTTCGGTATGGGACTCGAGCGTATCGCTATGCTGAAGTGGAGAGTGAACGACCTTCGTCACTACTTCGAGAACGACATGCGTTTCCTCAAGGAGTTCAACACAAGCATCGAGGTCTAGTGCCGCTTCGCGGCGCATGAAGGACATACACCTTTCAGGACATAGTTCACTGAATGAAGCTCATATCCCGCAGGTAGTTCCACCTGCGGGATCTTTATATCCTCCAGGCAGTAGGTCTTAAGGCACACCTCGCAGAAGAAATGCGAATGCTGGTCATCGTCATGGTCATGGTCATGGCTGAGGCAGAGCTCATAACGGACTCCATTGCTTCCGTCCTCGATGACGTGCACGAGATGATGCTCGCGGAAGGCCGTGAGCGAACGGAAGATATTCGACTTGTCCACAGTGGGCATCTCGTCCTCGAGTTCCGTGAGCGACATAGGACGGCCGGCAGCAGCAAGCTGCCTTGCAAGCTCGATTCTGTTTGCCGTCGCGCGGACATTGTGCTCCTCAAGAACCTCTATGATTTCCGATGTTTCCATTACCAATGCATTAGTGTAGGCAAAAATAGTCAAAAACTAGAATACATTTGCTATCTTTGTGGCTCTTATGGCATTATTGTTCACATATTTGCTGGGCGCACTGCTCATTTCCTTTCTCTGCTCCATCCTGGAGTCGACACTTATGTCGACGCCTCTGTCGTACATCACCATGCGTGAGGAAGAAGGCTACGGCCCGGCTGTGAAGTTCAAGAAATACAAGCAGGACTCATCCCGCCCCATTGCCGCCATCCTCAGCCTTAATACCATTGCAAACACAATAGGCGCCGCCGGAGTCGGCAAGCAGGCCACGGAAGTATTTGGTGCCGAGTGGTTTGGATGGGTCAGCGCAGCGATGACGCTGCTCATTCTCGTATTTGCCGAGATCATACCTAAGAGCATTGGCACACACTACTGGAAGTCGCTCATGAGCTTCGCCACCAGCGCGATTTCCATCATCACTACCATCCTGTTCCCACTCGTGGTACTCGTGGAGTTCCTCACCAAGCTCATCACCCCTTCCGAGTCGGAGAATGCCGTCTCTCGCGATGAGGTGAGCGCCATGGCCGACATGGCAGAGGAAGTGGGCGACCTCGAGGAGGACGAAAATGCCATCATCCAGAACCTGATAAACATGGACGAGGTCACAGCGGCGGACGTCATGACGCCACGCGTTGTGTGCGAGATTGCGCATGAGAGCATGAAGCTCAAGGATTTCTACAAGGACAAGCGTTACCTCCACCACAGCCGCATCCCTGTCTACCAGGACAACGATGAGTATATCACCGGCTACATCCTGCGCATGGAAGCACTCCAGCTGATGGCTGAGGACAAGTTCAATGTCACCCTCGGAGCCATCAAGCGCGACATGCCGTCCTTCTCGGAAGAGGCGTCGCTTGATGATGTGTGGGACGAGATGCTCGGCAAGGACGAGCAGATCGCGGTGGTGATCAATGAATACGGCAGCTTCCAGGGCATCATTACCCTGGAGGATGTAATCGAAACTCTGCTCGGCTCCGAGATCGTCGACGAGCAGGACACTGTACGAGACATGCAGCAGCTCGCCCGCGAGAAATGGACAAAAATCCAGGCGAAGCGCTCCGCCAAGTCGGCGGCTGCTCCGTCACAGGAATCACAGTCAAAGTAATTATTTCTCTTTGTGGGACTATTTCGTAAGGGTGGCAGCACCAGAGATGGCGCGTGCTGACTTCGAGAAGTCGTCGGCATCCTCGTGGTAGCGCCTGGTGGCTTTTCCCTCCTGCGCACGAGCGGCATTCACAGAGATGGAAACGCCATCCTTGTAGGCTGCGATGAATGCGTCCTTGAAGCCAAGGCTCTTGACCTTGTTCAGGTTCGAAAGGACATCTGCGTATGTGCGGAAAACTCCTACTGAATACGAATAGACAAGGGATGACTTCATCTTTATGAAGACAGGGCTAAGGCCCTTTAATTCCCTAATACTCATCTTGTTAGCACCAGAAGCAAACTGAATCTGATACACTATGCCTGAAGGCAATGTATTGTCCTCAGCATACTGGCCTTCCGGAAGAATCTTGAAGCTGTAATCAAACTCCGGCTCTGGCTGGGCAATGGCCATGGAGATGCGCTCGCCCATTGAATTTTTTACGAAAGTATAGCTTGAAGACGCTCCCACTACCTCCTTGTCAGAGCGGTCGCTGAGCTTTGATGGGTCGATGGCGACACCGCTTGTGAGGAACTCCATCTCGATGTCCTGAAGCTCCTTCACGGCAGCATTGAGCATCTTCTGCATCTTCGGCAGCGATAGCTCACGCTCCTGGATGTCGGCGATATACGCCTTCTGCTCCTCCGCAGGGACGCTGGCCAGACCGGCGCGCAGCTCATCCAGGGCACGGTTGAAGCGATAGATGGTGTCGCGCAGGCTGCTGACCTCCTCCATCTTCTCCATGTAGCGCGAGGTGTTCATGGAAGACGCCTCCGGCTCAATGGTCGCAGAATTGTCCATCCTCGACGGATCGTTCTCGGGCTCGAGCGCGACCACGGAGCGAAGCTCCTCCACGCTCTGCACGCCCTTGCGCACCGGCATGGCGTCATACTCAAGCACATAGATGCAGACGCTGTCGGCAGGACAGTCGCGGTTCGACGCGAAGATCGTGTAGCGGCCGTCGTCTGTGTTTGTGAAGAGAAAATCGTCGTATGGTGAAGAGTAAGGGAAACCCATGTTGATAGGAGTGTCCCAGTCCTCTGTCTCCTTGTTCCACCTGGACATGTAGAGGTCGTAACCACCCATGCCGTAGAGACCCTTGGATGCGAAATAGAGGGTCTTGCCGTCCTGGCTGAGCATAGGGTAGATCTCATCAGAAGATGAGGTCAATGTCTCATTTATAAGTTCAGGCAGCTCCCACTCTGCGCCAGCCTTGCGGGTCCTGTAGATGTTTCGGATGCCGTCCTTGTCCGGAGATGAGTAGTACACTGTCTTCGTGCTGTCGGGGATGTAGATAGCCCTTGCGAAGTCATCCCCGCTCGACGGGTCAAGGTCGTTTGGTGTCGGCCTCCAGCTTCTGTCCTTGAGGGGGTAGAAGAGAAAGAAGTCGCGCAGCGGCACTGTCTGGTGCGCGACGACTACTGGACGCGAGCAGTAACCCATCATATTCTGGCCATTCTGCGCCATGCTCAAGCCGTCCATCGCCTTCATGCGGGACAATGTATCCGTGGTGGCATCCAGAGCCTTCCAGTATGTAGACATAGCGGAAGCGAAGTCGTAGCTCAAGCGGAGAGAGTCGGCCTCAGAGAGGAGCTCCCTGAAGCTCTTCGGCCTGGCCGTGACGACGCTGTCCTTCGTCGCCACCACGCTGTCTGTCTTCATGACAATGCTATCGCCCTCCGCCCGGGCGCTGCCCTTCTCCGCCACTGTCGTGTCGGCCACGAAGGTCAGGCTCTGGGCTTCTAGCTGTAAGCTAGCGGCCGAGATGGTGCAAAATATGGTGACAATGTGCCTAAAAACTGTTCTCATCGCTTGATTTTCATGTAGAATGGCCTGCAAATGTACGAAATAGTTGTTAGAAAATTTCTTTCTCCAAAAAAAATACTAAATTTGCGTTCTATTTTGCCTATCGTGACTCATAGTGTCATCGTGGGCTTTTAGACGAGAAACAAATTTTAAATTTTATAACCATCATGCAAAGTAAAGGCGCAATCAAATTCGTGGCTATCTTGCTTGGTCTTGCTTGCCTCTGGCAGCTGTCTTTCACCCTTGTATCCAGAATTCAGGGAAACAAGGCTGAGGCTTACGCTGAGCAGAAGGTAGAAGAGGCTAAGGCATCAGCCGCATTCCAGCAGATTACCGACGCAGGAGAGCAGCTCTCTTACCTCGAGTCTATCAGGAAACACGAAAACAGAGCTTATGTAGACTCTGTATCTTCTGAGAAGATTTACCTCGGATACACCTACAAGGACATCATGTCCAAGGAGATCAACCTTGGTCTCGACCTCAAGGGAGGTATGAACGTGATGCTTCAGGTTCAGCTCGAGGACCTCGTAAAGGCTCTCGCTGACGACAAGTCAAGAAACACTGAGGAGTTCAAGAACGCTCTCGCACTCGCGAAGAAGAACAGCGTTAACTCTCAGAGCGATTTCATCACCCTCTTCGGTGACGCTTGGAAGGAAGTAGGAAACGGCATCAGACTCGCACAGGTATTCGGTACATACGACATGAAGGACCGCATCAACGCTCAGTCATCTGACGACCAGGTTCTTTCAGTCATCAAGGAGGAGGCAGAGAGTGCAGTTGCAAACTCATTCAACGTCCTCAGAAACCGTATCGACCGCTTCGGTGTAACCCAGCCTTCTATCCAGAGAATCGGTAACACAGGCCGTATCCTCGTCGAGCTCCCAGGTGTTAAGGAGCCAGAGCGTGTACGTAAGCTTCTCCAGGGAACAGCATCCCTCGAGTTCTGGCCTACATTCGAGTACTCTGAGATCGCTCCTTACCTCGCTGAGGCAAATGCCAAGCTCGCAGAGATCCTCGCAGAGGAGCCTGTAGCTGAGGCTGCTGAGGCTACAGAGGAGGCAGCTGACGTACTCGAGCAGGAGATTGCACAGCAGGCATCTGAGGATGCTGCTGTAGATCAGTACAAGAAGTCAAACCCTCTCTTCGCAGTCCTCAACCCTTCAGAGTGGAGAGGAAACGCTTGCATCGGTTTCGCTTCTGCAGCTGATACCGCTCAGGTAAACGCATACCTCGCTATGCCAGAGATCGCAGCTATCTTCCCTGCTGAGTTCAAGGCTATGTGGAGCGTTAAGCCATCTGACTATGTTCAGGCTGACAATGTTTACGAGCTCGTTGCCATCAAGGCTACTTCTCGCGACGGCAAGGCACCACTTGATGGTAGTGCAGTTACTGACGCGCGCGTAGATTATAATGAGAAGCGTGGCGGTACCCCAGGCGTATCTATGTCGATGAACGCTGAGGGTGCAAATGCTTGGGCTCACCTCACCAAGGATAACATCGGTAAGCAGGTTGCTATCGTTCTCGATGGTACCGTTTACTCTTATCCTACCGTACAGACCGAGATCACTGGTGGTAACTCATCTATCACCGGTAACTTCACTCTCGATGAGGCTACTGACCTTACAAACGTCCTCAAGTCAGGTAAGCTTCCTGCACCTGCTACCATCGTTCAGGAGCAGGTAGTTGGTCCTACCCTTGGTGCCGCATCTATCAAGGCCGGTCTCATCTCATTCATCATCGCATTCTGCCTCGTGCTCATCTACATGCTCTTCTTCTATCAGGGAGCAGGTCTCGTAGCAGATATCGCACTTCTTTCGAACGTACTTCTCCTCTTCGGATCACTCGTATCACTTAAGGCTGTCCTCACTCTCCCTGGTATCGCAGGTCTCGTCCTCACCTTGGGTATGGCTGTGGATGCAAACGTGATTATCTACGAGCGTATCAAGGAGGAACTCAAGGCAGGTAAGGGTCTTAGCAAGGCTATCCACGATGGTTACCAGAATGCATATTCTGCTATTATCGATGGTCAGGTTACTACCCTCCTTACCGGTTTCGTACTCTTCCTCTTCGGTTCAGGTCCTGTAAAGGGCTTCGCTACCACCCTCGTACTTGGTATCATCACTTCAGTTCTCACCTCTATCTTCATTACCCGCATCATCTTCGATGACCGTGTAAACAAGGGCAAGAGCATCAAGTTCGAGAACGAGATGACCAAGAACTTCCTCAAGAACACAAGCATCGACTTCCTCGGCGCTCGCAAGTGGTCTTACATCATCTCTGGTGCACTCATCCTCATCTCTATCCTTTCTATCAGCATCAAGGGCTTCACCTACGGTGTAGACTTCACCGGTGGTCGTACCTATGTAGTAAGATTTGACAAGGACGTAACCGCTGAGGCTGTACGTGCTTCTGTAAACGATGTATTCGACGCTAAGGCTGCAGCTGAGGGCGTTACCGCTTCAGTAGAGGTTAAGCAGTTCGGTGGTGACAACCAGATGAAGATCACTACTTCTTATAAGGTAAATGACGAGTCTTCTGCAGTTGATACAGAGATCGAGGGCATGCTCTACGAGGCACTCAAGGGTCACTTCGACACAAACATGACCCAGAGCGATTTCGTATCTACTCTTGACAACCCTAACGGTATCATCTCATCTGACAAGGTAGGTGCTACTATCGCAAACGATATCAAGAGATCAGCAGTTATCTCAGTACTCCTCGCACTCCTCGTAATCTTCGCTTACATCGCATGGAGATTCAAGAGCTGGACATGGGGTCTTGGTGGTGTCGTTTCACTTGCACACACCGCTATCATCGTGATCGGTTTCTTCTCACTCTTCAGTGGAATCCTTCCATTCAACCTCGACGTTGACCAGACCTTCATCGCTGCTATCCTGACCATCATCGGTTATGCTATCAACGATAACGTGGTTATCTTCGACCGTATCCGTGAGAACATCGGTCTCCATCCAAACTCTAACTTCAAGGACACTGTAAACTCTTCACTTAACGCGACTTTGACCCGTACAGTGAACACCTCAGTATCTACCCTCCTCCCTATGCTTGCTATCGCAATCTTCGGCGGTGAGTCAATCAGAGGTCTTGCAGTGGCTCTCATTCTCGGTATCCTCATCGGTACTTACGCATCTATCATGATCGGTACTCCTGTCATGTTCGACGCTACCACCAAGGCTGCTGAGAAGAAGGCTAAGAAATAATCTTGAGATTATATATCAGAAATGTCAGCCGACCTCTTCCAAAGGTCGGCTGATTTTTTTAACTTTGTTCTCTTCGCTAACGCTGTTTTTATATGTCATTCGTACACCTTCACGTCCATACTCAGTATTCCATCCTCGATGGTTTTTCATCTATAGAGAAGCTCTTCAAGAGAGCAAGCGAGCTCGGCATGCCTGCGCTCGCCATCACGGATCATGGAAACATGTATGGCGTCAAGGAGTTCTTCAAGTACGCCGGTAAATTCCCAGATGTGAAGCCTATCATCGGCTGCGAGGTGTACGTGACGAGGCATTATGACCATAAGCTGAAGGACAATAATCACAGAGGCTATTACCACCTCATCCTGCTCGCGAAGAATTACGATGGCTACAAGAACCTGATGAAGATAGTGTCGACCTCCCACATCGAAGGTCTATACTACAAGCCAAGGGTCAGCCACGAGGTCATTGAGCAGTATCATGAGAATCTTATCTGTATGTCAGCCTGTCTGGCAGGAGAGATCCCAAGAGCCGTAGTGGCTGGCGATATGGATGGGGCCAGAAAGGCTATCCAGTGGCACAAGGACGTGTTTGGCGAGGACTACTATCTCGAGGTGCAGCTCCACCAGACGGAAGTGCCGAATGCAAATGCAGATATGCGAGAGGTGGGAGAGAAGCAGCTCATTGCGAATGAAGGCATCTTCCAGCTTGCTGAAGAGATGGGTGTGAAAGTAGCGGCGACGAACGACGTCCACTTCGTGATGAAGGAGGACGGAGCCGCGCATGACCACCTCATCTGCCTCACCACGAACGCACAGCTCGACGACCCGACGCGTATGAGATACACCCAGCAGGAGTATCTCAAGAGCGAGGAGGAGATGGCTGCGCTGTTCCCTGGGCACCCAGAGGTGATCGCGAACACATTGGAAATATCGGAAAAGATCGAGAAGTACAAGATCGACCGAGGCCATGTGCTTCCGAAATACGAGCTTCCAGAGGAGTTCGTCGCAAACATTGAGGCGAATCTCGAAAAATATAAGGAAATCATCGATGTAGGTCGCTGCGACAAGGAAGGAAACAGCCGCGGCGATGAGTTCTGCCGCTCCGTTGCCTACCTGTGCGAACTCACTTACGAGGGCGCTCGCAAAAGGTATGGAGAGACCCTCAACGACGAGCAGGCGGAGCGTATAGACTTCGAGCTGAAGACCATCTGCCGCATGGGCTTCCCTGACTACTTCCTCATTGTCCAGGACTATATCAATGCCTCACGTGCCGCAGGCTACATGGTAGGCCCCGGCCGTGGCTCTGCTGCAGGCTCCGTAGTGGCTTATTGCCTTGGTATCACGAACCTTGACCCTATCAAGTACCAGCTCCTGTTCGAGCGCTTCCTGAACCCTGACCGTATCAGCATGCCTGATATCGATGTGGATTTCGAGAACCTTGGCTTCGCTCACAAATACGTGGAGGAGAAGTACCAGGCAGACCACGTGTCGCGTGTGATCACGTTCGGCACCATGGCGGCGAGGTCCGCCATCAAGGATGTGGCACGCATCTATAACCTCCCTATCCCGGAGTCAAATAGACTCGTGAAGATGATTCCTGACCGCCTCAGCGAGAAGGTGGAGAAGGAGTACCCATTCAACCCTAAGCTGGATGAACTCAAGTCGGGCTTCAAGTCCTTCGAGAAAGAAGTGGAGGAGGAGCATGATGGCGAGAAGGTCCTGGTAAAGAAGTGGTTCCAGAAGGGAATGGAGGAGGTCGACGTGAAGATCAACCTCAAGAACTGCTACCGCCTCGTGCCCGAAATCATTGACGAGATTCAGAATGGTTCAGACACGAACAAGAAAGTGCTGAGCTTCGCGAAGCAGCTCGAGGGCAGCATCCGCCAGGTCGGCATGCACGCTTGCGCCACCATCATCGGTAGAGGAAACCTCACCGACTATATCCCTATCTGTCTGTCTGAAGACAAGGAAAACAGAGACCCAAAGAGCGGCGAGAAAGAGATGCTCTGGACCTCGCAGTTCGACGGTCACTACATCGAGGATGTGGGCATGCTGAAGATGGACTTTCTGGGTCTGATTACATTGTCCATCATCCATGAGACTCTGAACAATGTCAAGGCGCGCCATGGCATTGACATTGATATAGAGGCGATTCCGATCGACGACAAGCTCACATACGAGCTCTACGGCCGCGGCGACACCACCGTCGTGTTCCAGTTCGAATCCCCAGGCATGCGCAAGTGGCTGCAGAAGCTGCACCCTGAGCGTTTCGGGGACCTCATCGCGATGAACGCGCTTTACCGCCCAGGCCCTATGGACTACATCCCGTCGTTCGTAGCGCGTAAGCTGGGCCAGGAGCCTATCTCATACGACCTTCCAGAGATGGAAGAGTTCCTCGCCGAGACCTACGGCGTCACCGTCTACCAGGAGCAGGTGATGCTTCTGTCGCGTAAGCTCGCCAGCTTCACCAAGGGTGAGGCGGACAAGCTGCGCAAGGCGATGGGTAAGAAGCAGATCGCCGTCATGCAGGAGCTCAAGGAGAAGTTCATGAAAAACGGTATGGCCAATGGTCACCCCGAGAAGGTCCTGGACAAGATATGGAAAGACTGGGAGAAATTTGCGCAGTATGCTTTCAACAAATCCCATGCGACCTGCTACGCGTGGGTAAGCTACCAGACAGGCTACCTGAAGGCGCACTATCCTGCTGAGTTCTTCGCCGCAAACCTTACCCTCTCGATAGGCAAGGCTGAGGACATCAAGAAGATCATGGAGGACTGCAAGATCCACAAGATCAAGGTCCTGAACCCAGACGTGAACGAGAGTACAAACAAGTTTGCGGTAAACAAAGACGGAAACATCCGCTTCGCGTTCGGCGGAATCAAGAGCTTCGGTGCCAATGTTGCCGATGCCATCGTGAAGGAGCGTGAGAAGAATGGAAACTTCGAGGATGTCTTCGACTTCGTGGAGCGCGTCCAGGGCGTGAACAGGAAGGCCCTGGAGGTCATGGTGTATACGGGATGCTTCGACTCGTTCGGCTATAAGCGCTCACAGTTCTTCACTCCGCTCTCGAACGGCGAGCTCTTCATCGACAGCCTCGCGCGATATGCCGACAGCTTCCGTAACGACAAGCTTGACGTCGGAATGTCGCTCTTCGGCGAATGCGAAGAGCTCAAGCCTGTACGTCCTGAGATGCCTGAGGCCAAGGGCGAAGAAGACAAGTTCGCCATCCTGGAGAAGGAGAAAGAGTTCCTTACCGTCTTCCTCTCAGGACATCCTCTCGAGGACTATTCATTCGAGATCAACCAGTTCTGTACCACAGAAGTCGCAAATATCCAGACTGAGATCGAGGACAGCGACGCCACACATAAGTCAAAGAAGATAACCTTCGCAGGTATCGTGATGGACTGCCAGAGTATGACCACCAAGACTGGAAAGCCTGGCACCAAGGCCATCATCGAGGACTTCAGCGGCACCTATGAGATCGCTGTGTTTGGAAAGGACTGCGAAGCATTTCTTCCTTACCTTACAAAGCACGCGTATATCTTCGTGGAGGCCGAAATCAAGGAAAGATACTTCGTGAAGCCGGAGGAGCAGAAAAAGGGCGTTTTTGCGCCAATGGGACTGCGCATCTCGAAGATGTCGCTCCTGGGCAATGTATCCGCAGACTACCTCAAGAGCTTCAAGGTGCGCCTGGAGACCACCCAGCTGAACGAGACCTTCAAAAAACAGCTCACCGCCATCCTCAAGGCCCACAAGGGCCCTACCCAGCTGGGCATGATCATCCACGACCCAGTAAAGCACTACGAGGCGGAATTCTATTCAAAGAAATGCCCAGTAAGCGTCTCCAGCGACCTCATTTTCGAGCTTGAGTCGCTTGGCCTCAGGTGCCTCGTGAACGGCAAGCCTGTCAAGGGAGAGGAAGACTAACTGAAAAGATTCTCTCAGTTACTCAATTAGTAAATATTCTGGTTTTGTAGAGGTCCACTTGACCTTGTAAATCTCATGACCATCATAGAAGAAAGACATCATTATTCCATCGTCAAGTTCGGTTAGTTCGGCAGGACTATTTTTGATGAACGACGACTTTTTAAACAGTCTCTCCCTAAACAGGTTGCATTCTCTTTTCCCAGAAAGAAATACAGTCATGCTACTTGTTTCTATCATCCCCCACACATAATCCAGAAACAAAAAATCCTCTTCATAAATATTAACAACAATCATAAAAGATCCTGTATCTGGACCATCTAAAATATCAATGTAGCACACCTTTGAATGACTGTCAGTACACTCTTTTGCTAAATAATTAATAAACGCTTCTGATGTGCAACGATATGATTGAAGCACCACGGTGTCTCTGTTAATACCATCACAGATTATCGTAATAAGAGATAATAAAAATACAAACATGTATCTCATGACATATCTATGGTTGAAATTAATACGTGTTATATTGTGGTCCTTTTTCATCGTAATAGATATAGCATTGGATTTCAATGGGAAATGCCTACCCTTGTGGTCGCTGTCGCGATAGTGCGGGGCCGACCGGGCCCGCCGTTTGATGGTCGTCGGCACAACCTAGTCAAGTCTTTCGTGATTCACAACTTAATATAATTGGGATTATCTTTAAGTACAATCAACTTGCCTAACTGAACTTCAAGGCTAGGAACTATCATCTTTACTATATCCTCCTCTCTTAAATAATCCCCACTTACCTTGGATTCTGTGTGTTCAAGAAGACCTGATGTGCCCAGGATATGGCCTTCAACAACCCAATCTTTCTTCTCTGAAGCATCAATATATTTTATTGACCAATCTATGTTTGAAATAGTAGCACGGCCTTGTTTCACATATGAAAAATATCTTTCACTTGCAGTCATAGAATCTGTTTTATATGTGTGCCCCTGATATTGAACCAACACAACAAAGACTCTTTGGAGCCACAGTGAATCATCGACAGAATTACCACTCAAAATATATGCATGTTTTGAATCGTTTATTATTCTGCCGTATAATCTCACAAATGGACCCTTTTCTTTTATTTCGTCTAGCATGTCACACAAATATGGTTCACTAGAATCCAATAATTCAGAATAAAGACTAGCCCCTATCACTTCTACGCTATCTATGACAAAAAAAGTTTGAGCTCTTAAGGTATCTGAGGATATAATAAAAGCAATGATTATTAGTATAATTCTTTTCATATCAACGTTTTCCCATGTGTTTTAAAACAATGTCTGGGAGGTCTACACCAAAATACAGCACATTGAGTATTCGCTATTTTTCCAGGAGGCGCATCGGGAGAATGACTTCGTCTATTTCGAGACTAGTATCTAAATATTTATAAACACATTGTAATACAGAATCTGGAACATAATGATTTACATCCAACCCTGTGAAAACACTACTTACATGATTTCCCTTACTCCAAAGAATTATGTCTACCTTTGAGTCCTCACTCCCTCGCAACAATCCACCTGTCGCAGTAAATATAGTATGATAAAGTATGGATGGATCCCAATCAAATAAATAATCACCACCTGCATCGTAAGCACATGCCTGAAATTGATACCAGTAATCTAATCTATCAATGGGTATTCATCCTTGTGGGCAAACCAATATAATGGGTGTCCGTAAACAACGCACCCTATTTGGCGGTGTTTGTTAAAAATAAACAGCGAATCATCATAAGTCGCCATTTGTAGGTCATTCGAAAACAATTCGTCCATTATATCTCTTCCTGAGATAGAATAGGTGTAAGTATTAGGCGACTGTGCCTTCCACTTGTTTAGAAAGCCAACTATGTCATCAACGCTCTTTGGCAGTTTATAATAGCACATCGAGTAGTACTCTATTATATTGTTCAACTCAGAGTGTGCTTTATATCTAATTGCTTTTCGCCTGATAGTCTCTGTATTTTGGCACGAAACAAGCATCAAGCATAAGATTATAAGATAAGACCACTTCATTTTATTTGCCAAAGAACAACCTTGAAATAGCCAAACGAAAAGATTCAGCATTCTTTTCATCAAAATTGATTTGTACCGCATCATAATTCTTTTGATTTAAGAGACTATTCTCTTTATTATTGATTGACCTATAAATAGTCCCTCCCTGTTAGCCAAATGCGCTCGTTAAATTTATTCCACCATACTCAAAGCCATATTCTCCAACCACGGCATCAGAAAAGAAATTCTCAGAAGCTATTCCTTCTGCACTTGTGTAGTAGTTTATTATCAATCTATCGATATGTTGATACAGAAATGATCTTAGGTTGGCATTTCCAGATGACATATTTGTGTCTATAATTTTTCCCCAGCCTCTGACGCTCCTTGCCACCGAAGCCATAAGGCTGGCCTCCCGTGGACAAATATACAGAATTTCTTGACATGTTGTTCTCCTGGGCAGAAAGGCCCAGGCATGGTAGTGCCATCAGAAGCATGGCTACCGCTGCGGACATTAGTCCGCGAATGTGATTGTTTGTTTTCATTTTGCTGTATTGTTTGATGGTTGTCTTCTAAGCCTCGCTGATTCTTGCCGGAATGGGGGCTCCTTTATTTGTGTGCCGCTTATAGAACTGGCTCCTCATTCATATACCATGACGGAAGGCCAAAGTTGCCGTCGTCATGACTTTCGCACTGGATTGACCATGTACTATCCCTAGACAAAATCTCGGCAATAATAAAGTAATAGATGTCGTGACTCTTCAGGGCTGCTTTTCCGAATTGTATTTTATTATACGGCATACGACCGATTCCTAGAGTATCTTTTGATTCTTTATCTTCTATTGTAACGACAAATTCAACGTCTATGCCTCTAGGATATACTAATATACCCGTAGTATCATTTCGAAATACATCTAACTGCAAATAAAGAGTATCATATGGTAATGGTTCTCTACCTGCTTTATTTATCAAACCCCTAAATTGAGCAATCTCCGCTGTGTCAGATATATATATTTTTCTGGTATAATTAGATTCAAGAACGTCAGATATGCTTACTCCCCAGTCCCGAAGTACGTACCATGGTACGTGATCATGATATGTAATCGTCATTTCTTCAGTGGTATCAATTACAGAAGCCAATGATGCTCCTTGAAATTTGCAATCTTGTCTTTTAAAGGGCGTGAAGCACATCAAAGCAATAACGGAAATAATTATTGCTAAACTTTTAACGCTTCTTTCTATTATGGATGGCAACATAATATGATATTTTCGATTGAGTCAAGTCTTTAACTAATATAATTTCATCATTAACTAATAAAAGCGGCGATAAGGCGCTAGTATGATCGTACCTTGTAAACTGGGTAAGAGAGATTTCGCCATGCCTCCACGCAACAAACTGTTCTGTTGTTGTGATCACATTTGTCTCCTCCAACGATCCAAAAATGAGATCGCCTCTTTCTATTGTATTTTTGTAATAAGCATCCATTGTATTTGTTCTGAGGGCTGTATCGTGATGGACAGCGTGAGAGAATTCATGAGCCAACGAAGTCACTGGGGAACGTAATAGTTTTGTTCCGTTATTTATAGCAACTATGTTTGGATTCCATTTTAACGTGAAACTGTTCGAATCGTAATTCGACTCCTCTCCCTCTGCAATTTTGTATACAATATCTGAGTCACTAAGAATGGAATACAAATATGAGGTTCCGTGTTCCTCCATAAACTTAATAGCTTGATTAAATTTATCCTTGAAATCGTCGGAAACGCCTTCAGCAAACACAACAATCTTTCCATCCGGATCCACCCTGTTCACAGGATCCCCAGCACAGTAGGCATACGGGCTGA
>JAKSJM010000012.1 GCA_024398075.1 Bacteroidales bacterium
CAGACCCTCGTAGCACCGCCTCCAGGTGCGGAGAGGGCCGTTTCGCACCTGCGGCGCTCTTAGAGCCGAGCGCGGGGTGCAGAAATTAGCTATTCACACCTCCAGACCCTCGTAGCACCGTCTCCAGGTGCGGAGAAGGGGCTACCGCACCTGCGACGCTCTCTGAGCTAGGGCTAGGATGCAAAAAAGGCGACCAATAATCACTTATTAGTCGCCTTCTTTCTTTGTCTATTTCAACCCCCAGCCCTCTAGAAACTTATTAGCATAGAAAATAACGATTCCCAAAACAATTATCAGCAGGACAAGTGTCACTATCTCAAGAGGTCTTATCTTTTTCGACTCATCTCTTTTCAGCACCACCGACAATATGCTTGTGGTAAAAGGGTAAACTGCAAATGCAGGAGCAAGAGACATCAATACCGTCGAGATCGCAAGTAATGCGATTGATAGTTTAGTTGGTTTCATACGCATGTGATTTAGAGCGGTTGATCAACATATTTTGAGCAACCAATAACACCAATGTAATGAGCCATGGCCCATTTTATTCCACCAAGATAAGCATCAGTAACCGAACCAAAGTCCTCATTATAGTAGTCATCTGTGACTCTCCTGACACAAGTGCCATATCCCTCTCCTCTCCTACGATATCCATTGGTTGAACTTGGGCTCAAACTAACCCCAAGAGCCTCTTCATCTATGTATTCCGTTATACTCACACACCCAAAATCATTATAAACGTGAGTAAGTAAGAGAGTATGGTTCTCATCATACACATTCTCAACCACATTATTACCTTCACGATGAAAAATTACTTCTCCCGTAAATAAGACTTCGTCGCCAGGGACAAAATCGTCCGTGATAATAAAATCGTAGACAGTAGTATCCTTAGGCACTTTTGTCTCAATCTTAGTAGCTTCTGCATGTAGAAAACCTGCGGAAATAGAGATTGAGTGGCTACACTTAGCCGCATTTTCACACGGCTGCTTGTCCTGGCACGAAAACACGATGCCACATGACAAAATTAATAGAACAATTCGTTTCATTATATTTGTTAATTTGTTACCTTGCAAAGGTATTTACTTTACGAACAATCGAACTTATCATTTTCAAACAAAAAAATATCAAATAACAAGTGCCATGCTTTCATTCAATGACATCCTCCCCCTGCTGAATGGCGATGTGCATTCATTTGAAGACATTTTCGCGATAATCCTAAATGCTTCCCCTTCGCATATATTCCCAAATCCAACAACAATTGATGCTTACCTCACTATCCTATGTACATCCGGCTCCCTTACCCTTATTATAAATGACCAAGAATATGACTTGCACATTGGAGAGTCAATAGCGATGCCACCCACTACCAAATTAAGCCATATCAATCGTTTCAACGAAGATTGCAGATGTTTCATTACACTCTCCAGAGCAGACTACTTCATAACAAATGCCGGAGCCCTTACCAAAGACCTACTAATCAGTTTTAGGGAAAATCCTATCACTTGCTATGACCAGACCGAACTAGATATCATCAAGGACTCGCACTTGCTTTGCGCTAAAATCATCGACTCAAAAAAATCGAATAGAGGTGCTCTAACATCCATTCTTAGAGGATTCTTTGCTTGTTTTAACGCCAGGACACTTAATAGGGATGTATTTATCAAACAACGAATATTAGACGCGATAAATCTTTATGCATATCCAGACATAAGCATTGAATTTATTTCTAACCATCTCTCTATGAGCACCTCCCAATTGAGCAAATACATAAAGGAGAATTTTGGTACAAGTTTCAAACAGCTTGCGAATGACGCTATTGTAAGGAAGGCGACGCAACGTCTCTCGGCAACTTCTTCAACCATCAGTTCCATCTGCTACGAACTGGGTTTTGAAGAACCTTCAAATTTTTCAAGATTCTTCAAAACCCATCTTGGACTATCGCCCTCAGAGTATAGACGCGCTATAAAAAAAGGAAGATAGAAAGATTTTACGCTAGCCTACAAAGCAGCGTAGCGGAGGTGCAGTCGACGACCTCCACCTCGACGTAGTCACCCTTCTTGTGGACTGTGTCAGGGAAGACGCACATCTTGTTATTTGACGCACGGCCACAGAGCTCCTCGGGGTTCTTCTTCGATGGGCCTTCCACGAGGACCTTGAAGGTCTTTCCTATATCTTTCTTATAGCTCTCGAGGCTCTTTCTGTTCTGAAGGGCAATGATCTCGTTCAGGCGACGGGTCTTAGTCTCAATGTCTACGTCATCGGGATAATTGCGCGCAGCGAGTGTGCCTGGGCGCTCTGAGTAGTAGAACATGAAGGCTGTGTCGAAGCACACCTCATCGAAGAGGCTGAGCGTATCCTGGTGATCTTCCTCTGTCTCCGAGCAGAAGCCGGCAATCACGTCTGTGGTAAGGCCACAATCAGGAATGGCCTCGCGTATCTTCGCGACCCTCTCCAGATACCACTCCCTGGTATAGCGACGGCGCATCTTCTCAAGCATCCTGTTCGAGCCAGACTGCACTGGGAAATGGATGTGGTTGCAGATATTCTCATATTTAGCCATCACGGCGATGGACTCGTCCGAGAAATCCTGAGGATTCGAGGTCGAGAATCTCACTCTAAGGTCGGGACTCACCTGCGCCACCATCTCCAGGAGCTGTGCGAATGTCACATCTTCAGTCTCGGTCTTCCAATGATATGAGTCCACGTTCTGACCGAGGAGCGTAACTTCCTTGTATCCCTTCTCGAAGCAGTCACAAGCCTCACGCACAATGGTGTGCGCATCACGGCTTCTCTCCGCACCTCTTGTATATGGTACGACACAGTAAGAGCAGACATTGTTACATCCTCTCATGATGGAGATAAATGCGGACACTCCGTTCTTGTCAATGCGGACAGGGTTTACATCGGCATACGTCTCCTCGCGCGAGAGCATCACATTTATCTGAGGATGGTCAGGCGCAGCGGCAGCGAGAAGCTCCGGAAGGGAGCGATACGCGTCTGGACCGGCGACGACATCCACCTTGTGGGTATCAAGGAGCTGGTCCTTCAGGCGCTCAGCCATACATCCGAGGATGCCAATGAGCACGCCATCGCGCTTGCGCTTCTGGAGATTGAACTGATCGATGCGTCCCCAGATGCGCTGCTCGGCGTTGTCCCTGACTGAGCATGTGTTTGCCATGATGACATCCGCCTCATCCATAGACTCGGTACGCTCATAGCCGTGCTTTGACAGAAGAGAGAAAATCACCTCTGTGTCATTCACGTTCATCTGGCAGCCGTATGTTTCGATATAAACTTTTTTAGCCATATTAACTTATTCAGTATAAAATACTTAGATTAAACACATCGTCCAATGGTACAAATATTGTAGCAAGATTCAGACGAAAGCTCTAACAAAGATAGGGATTTTTTGTATCTTTGCGAACAAGTAGATATGAAGAAAAGTTTAGTAATCATAGCCATTGCCATAGTGGCGATGCTTAGCTGCAGCTGTGGAAAGGTCAAGGACTTCTCCATCAACTCATGCAGCGTCCAGTCCGTCTCACTGAACGGACTCAAGAGCTTGGACGCTCTGGTAGCATTGGGAGTGACAAATCCCACGATTCGTTTTACCATCAAGGATCTGGACATCACAGTGAAGCGGGATGGCCAGGATTTCGCCTACTTTGACGCCGGCCCGGTGAAGGTGGCACCTCGCAGGATGCAGACCTGCAGCGTTCCATGTACCGGCACCATTGCAAAGGGAATAGGACTGGTCAGTGTGGCGAACCTCGCAAGGACCAAGAACTTCGACGGATTCACAGTGGACATAGATGTGGCCATAAAGTTCCTCTGGGGGCTGGGACCCACCCTGCACTTCAAGGACATCAGCGTGAACTCGCTGCTAGAGGCCGCAGGACTCGCGATGGACGAGATAGACCTCACAGAACTCGAAAATTTAGTTTAGAATGAAAAAGATATTTGCAGTCATATTCGCAGCAGCCCTATTCATGGGCATCGGCAGTCTCCAGGCCAGCGCACAGAACATCGCCGAGGGCGAGACAGAGGCTCAGGTAGACTCCACACTCATAGGAAAGGATGTATTCAAGATCATGTCTTCCGCTGGTCAGGCCACTGTCACAGTGCACCAGTCGAAGGAAGTGGAGAAGGCCTTTAACTCAGTAGTCAAGGGCAAAGGAAAGAGCATCACCGGCTACAGAGTGCGAATCTATTTCGATAACAAGCAGGGCGCCAGAGAGGCATCACAGGCTGCCATGGCGTCATTCAAGGCGAAGTACCCTGGCATAGCGGCTTACAAGACCTTCTCAAGCCCATTCCACAAGGTGACAGTAGGAAACTTCAGGACTAAATCCGAAGCCATCAAGCTACTGAATGCCATCAAATACGAATTCCCTTCTTCGTTCATAGTGAAGGAAAAGATTGATTACCCTGCGGTTTCACAGTAAACCCAAACAATATTAGAGAAATGAAACAAGGACTCGGACTGGAACAGAAGCAGACCCAAAAGCTCTCGCCTCTGCAGATTCAGACCATCAAGCTCATTGAGCAGCCTATCCAGGAACTGGAGCAGCGCATCAAAAGTGAGCTTGACGACAACCCTGTCCTTGACGACACCCCGGTAGAGCGCAGCGACGAGGATGATGAGCCACGCGACTTCTCCCTAGACGAACTGAAGGACGATGATTCCATCCCAGCATACAGACTCAAGGTCAGCAACTGGGGCAAGGACGAAAAGCCTGAATATAACACATTCTCAGTCAAGGAGAGTTTCGCCCAGACCCTTATCAGCCAGCTGGGCTTCTGTCACCTGAACCATCAGCAGATGGCCATCGGACGATTCATCATCTACAGCATAGACGATGATGGATACCTGCGTCGCGACCTGGATTCGATAGTAGACGACCTGGCATTCAAATCAGCCATTGAAACCGACTACGAGGAAGTCTCATACATTCTCAGCATCATCCAAGGATTCGACCCTGCCGGAGTCGGCGCCAGAGACATGAGAGAATGCCTGCTTCTCCAGCTCGCAAGAATGAAGAAGACAGACGAGACCAAGCTAGCCATAAGGATAGTGGCCGAATGCTATGATGAACTGATCAGCAAGCACTTTCAGAGGATAATGTCCAAGTTTGGACTCAGCAAGGACGAGCTAAGGCCAGCCATCGAAAAGATCAGCAAGCTAAACCCAGCGCCAGGAGGACAGTTTGACGACTCGTACAACGACAGGGCGCAGCAGGTCGTACCAGACTTCAGGCTTAACTACGTAGATGGCGAGTTCGAGCTTACCATGCCTAGGGCCTATGTCCCTGAGATCAGGGTAAAGCCTATCTATGCCGAGATGCTGGAGCAGTCCAAGGGAGCATCGAGCAGAGCCCAGAAGGAGACCGCCACATTCATAAAGCAGAAGATAGATTCTGCCAAGTGGTTTGTAGAAGCCATAAAGCAGAGGAACAACACCCTGGAGAGCACCATGAAGGCCATACTAGACTTCCAGCACGACTACTTCGTGGAGGGAAATGAGGAAGAGTTAAGGCCAATGGTTCTCAAGGACATCGCAGAAGTCACAGGATTCGATATTTCGACGATATCAAGAGTGGTCAACTCGAAGTACATCGAGACCCATTTCGGCATCTTCCCACTCAAGTATTTCTTCTCGGAAGGACTTGAGAATCAGAGCGGTGAGGAGGTCTCAACCAGAGAGTTAAAAAAGATACTCTCAGAATGCGTCGAGAAGGAGAACAAGTCAAAGCCACTTACCGACGACCAGCTCGTAGCAGAGCTCACATCGCGTGGATACAAGGTAGCGCGACGCACCATAGCGAAATACCGCGACCAGCTAGGCATCCCTAAGGCGAGGATGAGAAAGGAGATCTAGACACCTCCTCGCTGTCAAAGCTATAATAGCTGTCGTCACAGACGACCACGTGATCCATCAGGGTCAAACCACATACACAGAGAGCCTCTGACAGGCTCTCTGTTTCTCTTATGTCCGCCTGTCCGGGCACAGGAAAGCCAGAAGGATGATTGTGAACAAGTATCACGTAGGAAGCCTTACGGTCCAGGGCTAGCCTGACAATGGTCTTGGAGTCTATGACCGTCGCATCCCCACATCCGACCGACACCTTGACGCTATCGATTATGAACCTGGACCTATTCAAAAGCAGCACCCAGCACTCTTCATGCTCAAGTCCCTTCATCCTAGAAATCATATGAAGATACACCTGCCTCGCTGAAGTCACTGGCGTCTTTTCATATCTGTACTCCTCTCCGACATACCTCCTTCCAAGTTCAAACGCAGCCAGGAGCATAGCCGTCCTTCCTTCCGCCACCCCAGGGACACTCATGATCCTTTTTCTATCCATGGAGGCGAGCGCCGAGAGGCTGCCGCCAGCCTCCACAAGGAGGCGCTGGGCAGACTCCAGCGCACTGCATCCTTCTACTCCTGACACGATGAAGATAGCCAGCAACTCTCCATCACTGAGCGCTGACGCTCCCCTCTTAAGGAGCTTCTCCCTCGGGCGCTCCACTTCACACATATCCTTGATTTTCATGTTCTAAAGTTAAGAACACAAAGAAAATCCGACCCTTCAAAAAGAGGGGTCGGACACATATTTTCAAGTATTTTAGTGTTTCACAAGAAACGACGCCTAATCCTTATGGGCCTCAAGGATAAGCTCGCCCAGCTCCTTGATATCGCGAACGATGAGATCAGGTGGGAAGAACTCTGGATTTGGGTTTGTCGCAGCATCCTCAGCCACCTTCTCCGCTGTCTCGAGAAGTGTCTCACCTGAGAGGACAAGGACTCCGAATGCACCTGCATTATGAGCCATGGCTGTATCGGTGTAGATGCGATCACCGATCATCGCTATCTCAGATGGCTCAAGGCCATGGCGAAGGCGGATGCCATCGAGCATGGTAGGATCAGGCTTACCGAGAACGATATCAGGCTTGCGTCCAGTGGCATGCTCGATACACTTCTGCAGAGAACCACAGTCCACGAGCACTACCGGCTGGTCTGTAGGGCAAACCCTGTCCGGATTTGTCGCCACATAAGGGACACCCTGCGATGCCCACCAAGCCGCACGGCAGAGGCGAGAATACACGAGAGTGGTATCAAAAGCCACCACCAATGCATCCGGCTTGTCATTTGGATCGTCAGCGCAAGACTCGAAGCCTGCCTTTTCAAACTGTGAAATCATGCTCGGAGTACCAAGCATGAAGAGCCTCTTCGCTTCCGGATAAGTACGCTTGATGTAATCGATGGCAGCAAGTGAAGTGGTATACATGTTTCCCTCATCTGCATGGATGCCCATTCCCGCAAGCTTCGCGAGATAGTCAGCCACAGACTTAGTAGGGTTGTTCGTAAGGAAAGAATAGCCTATGCCGGCATTCTTCATGGATTCAAGGAAGTCGATGGTGAAAGGGAAAAGATTGGATCCCAGATAGATAGTACCATCCATATCCAGGGCCAGATGCTTAAGTCCACGGAGACGTGCCTTGAGCTCTGGAGTGAGAGTTTTATTATGATTCTCGGTCATTTGATTGGTCATTATTTTTTGTTCACCACAAAGATACACATTCTTCCGAGATTATGTGTTGAAAAAATTGTGGAAAAAAATGTAAGCAAGTGGAAGAAAATGGAAAATAATTGCTACCTTTGTGTCAATCGCGTGAAATAATTATTGTATGACTACTTTCATCGGCACATATACCGCCAAGATAGACGACAAAGGGAGGCTCGTTTTCCCTTCGCCGCTTAAAGGTATGCTGCCCGAAGGAAGTGATACCAGGTTCGTTGTGAAGAAGGATCTTTTCGAGGATTGCCTCGAGATGTACACCTTCGAAGCTTGGGAGAAGCAGTCCGAGGCGGTACGAAGCCGCCTGAACATCTTCAATCCCGATCACGCGAAGTTCTGGAGAGAATATATGCGTAACCGTGACGTAGTGTCGCCAGACCCTAAGTTCGGCCGTATCAGCATCTCCAAGACACTCCTCGATATGATCGGTGTTAACAAAGAAGTGGTTTTCTCAGGCAACGACTACAAGATCGAAATCTGGGCGAAGGAGAAATTCGAAGCCTCTGCCCTTTCAAACGACGAATTCGTAGCGATAGCCGAGAAGCTGCCTGAATCCAGGTAGGAGGCTATCAAGATGTCAGAATATCACAATCCCGTTCTTCTAGACGAGAGCGTAAGCGCACTCATTTCAGACCCACAGGGCATCTACGTGGATGCCACTTTCGGTGGCGGTGGCCACTCTGCAGAGATCCTTTCCCGCTTAGGCGAGAACGGCAGGCTCATCGCATTTGACCGCGACAGCGATGCTATCGCGAACAGAATCGATGACCCACGCCTCACATTGATTCATAATAATTTCAGATTCGTCCACAATTACGTGCTCCTGGAGGCCCACAAGGCCACACGCGATTTCCGGGAGTACGGTGTGGACGGCATACTCGCCGACCTCGGAGTGTCGTCACATCAGTTCGACACTGCCGACAGAGGCTTTTCATTCAGGTACGATGCCCCGCTCGATATGAGGATGAACACAGAAGCGGAAGTTTCAGCCGCGACTGTAGTTAACACCTACGAGCAGGACGACCTGGAGCGTATCATGAGAATCTACGGTGAAGTAGAGAACTCTAGAAAGGTGGCTTCACTCATCGTCAGCGCACGCGCAAAAGCAGAAATCGCCACCACAGGTCAGCTCAGCGACGCCCTCAAACCGGTGCTCCCATCATTTGCAGAGCACAAGTACCTCGCGAAGGTATACCAGGCGCTACGCATCGAGGTGAACCAGGAGATGCGCTCGCTGGAGAAGTTTCTCGAAGGCGCAGCCGCCAGCCTTCGTCCGGGCGGCAAGCTGGTAGTGATTACCTACCACTCACTCGAAGACCGAATGGTGAAGAACTTCATCAAGGCCGGAAATGTGGACGGAGTGATCATTAAGGACGTATTCGGAAGATGCAAGACCCCTCTTGAGGCAGTAAACAGAAAGCCTATACTTCCCCAGGAGAGCGAGATCGCTACAAACACAAGAGCGAGAAGCGCAAAGCTTCGCGTAGCACAGAAGACCGAGGAGGAATAGCATGGATTTCAAGAGAGTCATAAAGACCATAGTAAATGCCCTGAAGGCGGTGATGAAGGGAGAGCTCCTGCTTAAGATGAACGCAGGAAAGTACTTCCTGCACATTGCTTGGACATTTGCACTCTGTGCCGGAATCATTGGTTATAGAATCATAGTGGACAGTGCACTCTCAAGAGTAGAGAAGAACAGTGCCGAGATAAGGGAGCTTCAGATCATCAAGTCCTCCAAGGAATATGAACTGAAGAGCCTATATAGAAGGAGCAGCATAGCGACAATGCTCCAGGAAAAAGGATCGACCCTGCAGGAGCCAGAGAAGCCCGCAGTCAGACTGGTAAAATAATATGGCGAGGAAAGAAAAAAAAGAACGCGATGGAATAGCCAAAGGCTTATCCTTCATGTACACGCTGCTACTCATACTGGCAGCTTTCCTCACGTACAGGCTAGTCTACTTACAGATAGCCTACGACATGGACGACAGGATCGAGAGCATCGTGAAGGCCAAGCCATCAAAGGATTACATCGAGCCAAGCAGAGGAACCATCCTATCAAGCGACGGAAGACTGCTTGCGACATCAGTTCCTAACTACTCTCTCTACATGGACTGCACCGTAAGACACAAGGAGTTCAAGGAAAAGGGAGACAAGGGCGCAAAGATGGAGCAGGAATGGATAGACAGCGCCAGAGTCCTCTGTCAGGAGCTCCCTAAGTTCTTCCCGGAGAAGAATAGCGACGAGTACTTCAGGATGATAAAGGAAGCCAGGTACAAGGAGAGTACACCTGGAAGAAAGCACAAGAAACTTGGAGAGAATGTTGACTACAACACTCTCCAGCAGATAAAAAAGCTCCCTCTCTTCAATCAGGGTTCAAACAGAGGTGGACTCATCGTAGAGGAAAAGCTTGACAGACAGTATCCTTACGGAAGCCTTGGCAGAACCGTCATCGGATACACCAAGGAAGACAAATACAAGGGACTCGAGGGCAAGTTCGACGCCACACTACGCGGACAAAGAGGTTGGAGATGGATCAGGCATACAGATCGAAAGATGAAGGTCACTGACAACGACAGCACCAGGGTGGACTCAAACGACGGACTTGATCTTAGGACTACCTTGAACATTGACCTTCAAGACATCACCGACAGGGCTCTTAGGGAGACCATTGGCACAGACTCGCTCATAGTAGGCGGTGTAGCCATAGTGATGGAAGTGGAGACTGGAGCCATCAGAGCCATGGTCAACCTCAAGAGAGACTCATACGGTCACCTCGGAGAGACATATAACTATGCAGTAGCGCATGCTGACAACCCAGGATCCGTATTCAAGCTCGCGACGCTGATGAACTGCATCGAGGACGGATACGTGAAAGGCCTCGACCAGACCATTCCGACAAACCATGGAAGGATAGCGAACCTTCCTGAGGACAAGCACATCGGAGACTATGAGCGCGAAACCAGAAGATCAGAGATAAGCATCCTTCACGGACTCGAGATCTCGTCAAACTACGTATTCGCATATCTCGCGATGAACAACTATCGTCAGGACCCAGAGAAATTCTACGATCACCTATATAGATATAAGTTCGGTGAGACTTACGCAGACTTTGACCTTGAGGGAATGACAGGAGGAAGACTCAGGACCAAGGACCAGCCAGGATGGGTTCCTACCGACCTCGGGACCACAGCCTATGGTTACTCGATGCAGCAGACCCCACTGCACATCATCACTTTCTACAATGCCATTGCGAATGGAGGAAAAATGATGATGCCATACCTGGTAGAATCATTCGAGACAGAAGGCAGAGTAGTAGAGAAAAGAGGCCCGAGAGTGCTAAACGCAAGCATATGCTCAAAAGCCACTGCAGACACACTTAGAAGAGGCCTTGTTTCTGTCACCCAGCATGGTACCGGAAGCAATGTGAAGGGCGCTGTAGCCCTCGTGGCAGGCAAGACCGGTACTGCACGAGGAACACTCACCAAGGAAGATTCGAAAACCAGAGCTGGAATGGATACAGATTCAGACGGAAGGAGAAAATACACAGGTACTTACGTCGGTTTCTTCCCTGCCGAGAATCCGAAATACACCATGCTTGTAACCGTATACACTGGTCTCACAAGGACTGTATACTATGGAGGAAACAAGCCGGCCATCACCGTAAGAAAGGTCGTGAATGGACTCTGCTCCATGGATCCATACTGGAGAGAGGACATCAAACAGACAGGCGGAGTGCCTACCATGAGCAGCAGGCCTGCAGAAGGCGAATCAGGCATCGTTCCTGACGTCATGGGACTTGGACTGAAAGATGCCATCTACGCCATCGAGAACGCTGGTTACAGATGCGACTTCGAAGGAGTAGGACACGTGACAGCGCAGAGCATCAAAGCCGGAACGGAATTGAAGGCAGGCAACATAATAAAGATTACATTGAAATGAGAATAGAGAACATCATAGCAGGCAGCGGCGCAAAGATCCTTCACGGAAGCGCCACTACAGAGATCACATCGATCTGCAGTGACTCCAGAAAGGCCACAGCAGGTTCGCTCTTCATTGCCGTCAAGGGATGCGCAGTCGATGGCCATGACTACATCGACGCAGCACTGGCAGCCGGCGCAGCCGGCGTCATCTCCGCTGACAGGAAGGGACTTGCCATCTGCGCAGACAACTTTTACGGACACCCTTCGCAGAACCTCACACTTGTGGGCATCACCGGAACAAACGGCAAGACCACCACAGTGACATTGCTCTACAAGATGTTCATGAACCTTGGCTACAACTGCGGACTGCTCTCTACCATTGCCAATTATGTAGGTACCAAGCGCACCGAGACAGCAAACACCACCGCCGACCCTATCACCATAAATTCCCTTATGGCAGAGATGGTGGAAGCGGGCTGCGAATACTGCTTCATGGAGGTCAGCTCCATCGGCGTTGAGCAGGAGAGAGTCGCTGCGCTGCGCTTCAAGGTGGGCATATTCTCAAACCTCACTCACGACCACCTCGACTATCACGGAACATTCGCCGAGTATCTCAGATGCAAGAAAGCATTCTTCGACTCGCTCCCTTCAGATGCAGTGGCGATCACAAACATTGACGACAAGAATGGAATGGTGATGGTGCAGAATACAGCTGCAAGAGTAGTGACATACTCGCTCAAGAGCATCGCCGACCATAACTGTCGCGTGATGGAGGAAAGCTTCGATGGCATGCTGCTGAAGATAGACGGCACAGAGGTATGGAGCCGCCTCATCGGCATGCACAACGCATATAATCTCCTTGCCATATACAGCACGGCACTCGAAGTGGGAGCCGAGCAGGAAGAGGCGCTCATCGCGCTCAGCAAGCTCGAGTCTGCGCCTGGACGTCTCGAGAACCTTCGCGGCCCACGTGGCCTCTCGGTCATCATCGACTACGCGCACACCCCAGACGCCATGGAAAATGTGCTCAAGACACTGCGCGACATCGCTCCAGAAAAACACCTCATGTGCGTTTTCGGCTGCGGTGGCGACAGAGACAAGACCAAACGCCCCGAAATGGCCGCGGTAGCACAGAAGTGGTGCGACAGAATCATTGTCACTTCTGACAATAGCCGCACAGAACGCACCGAGGACATCATGGAGGACATCCGCAAGGGTTTCGATGCAGAAGGACTCGCCAAGAGCATCTTCATCGCAGACCGTAAGGAGGCCATCCGCACATCCATCATGTTCGCTCCTGAAGGAGCGACCATCCTTCTCGCAGGCAAGGGACACGAGACTTATCAGATCATCGGAAAGGAAGTTCACCATTTCGATGAGAGAGAAGTAGTAGACGAAGTATTCAAGACCATAAACATCCAGTAGGACATGCTTTACCATATTTTTGAAGCTCTCAAGCAGTACGATATCCCAGGACAGGGTCTTATGACTTACCTGTCATTCAGAGCCATGCTCGCATTTACTATCAGCATGCTCACTACCCTATTCGCCGGAAAGAAGATCATCCACTTTCTGCAGAAGAAGCAGATCGGAGAGACCATCCGCGACCTAGGTCTGGAGGGACAGATGAGCAAAAAAGGCACTCCTACCATGGGAGGCGTCATCATCATCCTCTCCATCCTCGTGGGTGTACTCCTTACCTGTAATCTCACAAACATATATGTAAGGATACTGCTCATGACCACCGTCTGGTGTGGTGCACTCGGATTCGCCGACGACTACATCAAGGTGTTCAAGCATAACAAGGAAGGACTCAGCGAGAAAGGCAAGCTTGCTTCTCAGCTTCTGCTTGGCCTCGGAATCGGACTCATCGTCTGCTTCAACCCAAACATCGTGGTAAGAGAGGACGTGCAGACCACCGCTGAGATCACCCAGAGCAGAGACTCTCTCAATGTAGACTCCGAACTTCTCGTAGAGAATGTATGGCACAAGGAGGACGTGGTAAAGAGCACAAAGACCACTATCCCATTTGTCAAGTCACATGAGTTCGACTACAAGTGGCTCTCACCTTTCAAGGGCAAGTGGGGCTGGTACTGCAAATGGGCTATCTACGTGCTCATGATAGTGCTTGTCATCATGGCATGCTCAAACGGAGCAAACCTCACAGACGGACTTGACGGACTATCAGCCGGCACATCGGCAATAGTCGGCGTAGTCATAGGAATACTGGCATGGCTGGGTGGCAACTTAGTGGATTCCAGCTATCTGAACATAATGTACATACCTGGTACGGGTGAAGTCGCCATATTTATGTCTGCCTTTGTGGGTTCACTCATTGGCTTCCTCTGGTACAACTCCTTCCCAGCACAGGTATTCATGGGAGATACAGGTAGCCTTACCATTGGCGGTATCATTGGCGTGAGCGCCATCCTCATCAGAAAGGAGCTCCTCCTCCCTATCCTCTGCGGCATTTTCCTCGTAGAGAGTGCATCAGTGCTCATTCAGAGATTCTACTTCAAGTACACGAAGAAGAAGTACGGAGAAGGTAGGAGGGTATTCAAGATGACCCCTATCCATCACCATTTCCAGAAGGAGGGCATCCCTGCGCTCATCAAGGGACCAGCAAGAGCCATCCCTGAGTCAAAGATAGTAGCTCGATTCTGGCTCATCGGTCTCATCCTGGCGGTTGCCACATTAGCATTGTTGAAAATTAGATAAAAAGTCAAAGATATGTCACGCATTGTAGTACTCGGTGGAGCAGAGAGCGGCGTAGGAGCTGCCGTGCTCGCAAAGGTCAAGGGTTTCGATGTATTCCTCTCAGATAGAGGAAAGATTGCTGATCACTATGCAGATATGCTGCGTCAGTGGGACATCCCATTTGAGCAGGGACAGCATAGCGAGGAGCTCATCCTGAACGCTGATGAAGTGGTAAAGAGCCCTGGCATCCCTGCCACTGCGCCTATAGTGAAGAAGCTCGAGAGCAATGGTACACACATCATTTCCGAGATCGAGTTCGCAGGTCGCTACGACACTGCGAAAAAGATCTGTATCACGGGCTCAAACGGCAAGACCACTACCACTTCGCTTATCTACTACCTCCTTCAGCAGGCTGGCCTCAACGTGGGACTTGGTGGAAACATCGGCAAAAGCTATGCGCTTCAGGTGGCTACCGAACATTATGACTACTATGTACTGGAAATCAGCAGTTTCCAGCTTGACAATGCTTACGAGTTCCGTCCAGACATCGCGATCATCACGAACATCACCCCTGACCATCTCGATCGCTATGACTACAACATGGAGAACTACGTGAAAGCAAAGTTCCGCATCACCCAGAACCTGCGTCCTGAGGATTGCTTCATCTTTGACTCTGATGATGCCATCACCATTGGCCATCTCGACAACATCATCGTACACGCAAAGATGCTCCCATTCACCCAGCAGACCAAGGTGAACCAGGGCGCGTATGTAGAGGATGACAAGATAGTCATCAAGTACGAAGAGTCAGAGAGCGAGATCTATCTCAAGGAGCTCGCACTCGGCGGCAAGCACAACATCTACAACTCAATGGCGGCAGCCCTCGCAGCGAAGGCAGCTGGCATCGACGACAAGACCATCCGCGAGAGCCTCTCGAGCTTCGAAGCCATCGAGCACCGTCTCGAGCCAGTGCTCAGCATCAAGGATGTACTTTATATCAATGATTCCAAGGCTACCAATGTAGACGCTGCATGGTATGCGCTTGAGTGCCAGACCAAGCCAGTGGTATGGATCGTTGGTGGCACAGACAAGGGAAATGACTATTCTGTACTTAACGACCTCGTACGTGACAAGGTCAAGGCCATAGTTTGCCTCGGCGTAGACAACACCAAGATCCATGCAGCATTCGAAGGTATAGTAGGAGCAGACAAGATGGTAGACACGCTTTCCGCAGAAGAGGCTGTGAAGGTATCAAGCAAGCTCGCTGCGCCTGGTGACGTAGTGCTGCTCAGCCCATGCTGCGCAAGCTTCGACCTCTTCACCTGTTACGAGGACAGAGGTGAGAAATTCAAGGAGGCTGTAAGGAAACTGTAATCGATGGAGTCGAAGAAGAAAATACGAATCTGGAATATCTTTGATGACTTGGCTGGTGACAAGGTCGTCTGGATGATTGTGCTCCTGCTGATGATGTACTCGGTGGTGAGCCTCTTTTCAGCGAGTTCCTGTGACCCTAAGGTCATAAATGGCACCATCACCAGAGTCCAGGCCATGAAGGGCGAGATGGCTATCATCCTGCTCGGTCTGGGCGTAGTGATAGGATGCTATAACATAAAGAATCTCAAATGGTTCAAGTATCTGGGAATGGCAGGATTCATACTGTCATTCGCGATGCTCGTCTTCGTCGACGCACACATGTCCATTGGTCCTATAAAGGCTGCGCCTATAAACACTGCGTGGCGAGTGATATCCATCAAGGGCTTCCAGATCCACATCTACGAGCTCATCAAGGTGCTCATGGTGCTGTACTTGGCATGGGCCATTGAGCGCTACCAGAAAAAGGATCTGCCTTTTGTAAAGGCACTTTCTCAGAAGAAGAGATTCAAGTTCCTTAAGAATGACTTCGCGCAAAAGGCCATCTTCATATATATACCTATCCTTCTAGTGACCCTTCTCATCGCAGTTCAGGGTTTCTCCACTGCGGGAATCATGGCCATCATCATGTTCCTTGTCATACTCATCGGAGGCTTGAAGATGAGGGAGATTATCGGACCAGGACTAATCCTTCTCGCGATACTGTGTGGCCTTTTCACACTATGGAAGATCTATGACATCAAGGCGCTGAAGAGGTTTGCCACGGTAGAGTCTCGACTCGAGCTTCTTTCAAAGAAGGAGCAAAGATTCTTTGATGCGCCAAAGGGCACCACTGAATACTACAACGCCCTGGACGATATCAGGCAGCAGGAATCAGCCAAGGTAGCTGTGATGGAGGGAGGAATCCTTGGCAAGGGTCCAGGACAGAGCACACAGAAATACCAGGTGTCCATGATGTTCGAGGACTTCATGTTCAGCCTTCTCGTGGAAGAATATGGCATAATCTTCGGAGGTATCGTCATAATGATGCTCTATCTGAGCCTTCTGGCGCGAGGATCGATCATCGTGAGAAACTGTAACGACCACTTTGCCAAGGTGACAGTGGCTGGACTTGTACTTCTCATTACTGTCCAGGCGTTCATGCACATCATGGTGAACCTGGGAGTAGGTCCAATGACAGGCCAGACCCTGCCTCTTATCAGTCACGGAAAGTCGTCATTCCTTGTATTCTGTACAGCATTTGGTATCATTCTCTCAATAAGCCGCATGGCTACCAAGAGAATCGAGAAAGAGATGAAGTACAAGAACGCAGAGGATCCTATCATAGAAAGACCAGAACACGACAGCATACAGTCAGAACTCAACACGCTTGACATGCTGGATTCTGACGAATCAATGGAGTAGAAAACATGAAAGAATATAAACCACTTAGAGTCATAATCAGCGGAGGTGGCACAGGAGGCCACATATTCCCTGCCGTTTCCATTGCCTCAAAGCTTAAGGAGGTAAACCCTGAAACCGAGATTCTTTTTGTCGGCGCAGAAGGGAAGATGGAGATGGAGAAAGTACCTGCAGCAGGCTTCAAGATCGTAGGCTTGCCTATGGTCGGACTCCAGAGACAGCTGAACTGGAAGAACATTGTGAATGACATCCAGGTGCCATTCAAGGTACTCGCCAGCATCAGAAAGGCAGGCAAGGTCATCGACGAGTTCAAACCAGACCTCGCGATAGGAGTTGGTGGATATGCAAGCGCTCCCCTTCTGTGGATGGCTACACGAAAAGGCATACCATCGCTCATTCAGGAGCAGAATGGTTTCGCTGGCCTCACAAACAAGATACTCTCAAAGAAAGTGGGTTCAATCTGCGTGGCTTATGAGGGAATGGAGAAGTTCTTCCCTGCTGAGAAGATCGTCATGTCCGGAAACCCTATCAGAAAGGAAATAGTTCCAGCCACTCCACAGATGAAGGCAGAAGCCATGGAATTCTACGGCCTCGACGCCACGAAGAAGCACATTCTCATCGTAGGTGGCAGCCTCGGTAGCCGCACACTCAACGAGTCCATGAAGAAGTGGATCGAGGAAGGCTGCAAGGGAGGAGAGGATGTAGAGATCATCTGGCAGTGTGGAAAGTACTACAAGAGCGGGGTGGATGCCTTCATGGCTGGGAGAAATCTACCACTCATACACCATAGCGACTTCATCAAGCGCATGGACCTTGCTTACGCTGCAGCTGACGTTATCATCTCTCGCTCCGGCGCCAGCTCGATTTCAGAGATCTGCGCAGCCCACAAGGCTGCTGTGTTCGTGCCTTCGCCAAATGTAGCAGAAGACCACCAGACCCATAACGCCATGGCGCTTGTCCGCAAGGACGCGGCCATAATGGTGAAGGATGTGGAGGCAATGGAGAAGCTGATGCCGGAAGCATTGGCACTCGTGCATGACCCAGAGCGCATCGCACTTATCGAGAAGAATGTAGCGCCACTCGCGCTTGCCGACGCGGCGCAGACCATAGTGGACGAAGCATATAAATTAGTGAAATAATGGCATACGAGAATATATATTTCATAGGCATTGGCGGTATCGGAATGAGCGCCATCGCCAGATACTACAAGTTCAAGGGACTGAATGTCTCAGGCTACGACAAGACCCCGTCAGATCTTACGGAAGCGCTTGTCGCTGAAGGCATTGGCGTACACTATGAGGACAATGTAGACTTCATCCCGAAGGATGTGGAGAAGACTCTTGTAGTGTATACTCCTGCCATACCGCAGTCGCTCAATGAGCTCCAGTATGTATTTGCAAATGGCTACCGCGTGATCAAGCGCTCTCGCATGCTAGGCGAGATCACTCAGGGTCAGAAGTGCCTCGCAGTCAGCGGCACGCACGGAAAGACCACTACCAGCACCATGGTGGCTCACATCGTCACTGAGAGTGGAGCAGGCTGTTCAGCATTCCTCGGCGGCATTTCGAAGAACTACGGCACGAACATGCTCGTAAGCCACACCCCTACCGTAGTGGTGGAGGCTGACGAATTTGACCGTTCATTCCACCAGCTTCACCCTGCCATCGCAGTCATCACAGCGATGGATGCAGACCATCTCGACATTTATGGTGACCTTGAGCACGTCCATGAGGCATTCAAGATTTTCGCTTCACAAGTGAGCGATGTAGTCATCAAGAAATACGGACTGGACATCACAGAAAAAGACACAAAGGCGAAGATATACACATACAGCTACAAGGACGCAGCAGCTGACTACCACCCAGAGAACATCCGTCTGGATGACCTCGGTCACTACACATACGACCTTGTACACCCACAGGGAGTCATCAAGGACATCAAGGTAGGCACGCTCGGATGGGTAAACATCGAGAACAGCATCGCAGCTGCAGCCATCTGCCTTCAGCATGGCATCTCAGAGGACGCCATACGTCACGCCATAGGCACCTTCCAGGGCGCCAAGAGAAGAGTGGACGTTCATGTCAATGTCCCAGGCCTTACCTACATAGACGACTATGCACATCACCCAGAGGAACTTGCCACCGCGATTTCATCCATCCGTGGCATATTCCCTCATAGAAAGATAACCGCCGTATTTCAGCCGCACCTCTATACGAGGACACGCGATTTTGCGGCTGAATTCGCGGCGGCGTTAAGCGCTGTGGATAAGCTCATCCTGCTGGACATCTATCCAGCACGCGAGGAGCCAATCCCTGGCGTAACCTCAGAAATCATCTTCAAGGATGTCACGGCACCAGAGAAGGTACTCATCCACAAAGAAGAGCTCATGGACCTTCTGGAGAAGGAACCTATCGACGTACTGGTGACCTTTGGAGCTGGTAATGTGGACAGATACATTGAACCTATCACTCAGATGCTTCTCTCAAGATAATGAAAAAAGGAGTAAGGAACATACTGTATCTAGGACTGCTTGTCGTACTCATCATAGGGTTCGGCTCCATTGCCGTGCTCTGCCGTGCTGGAAGAGACGCCAAGAAATGCCACTCAGTCATCGTGAACATAGCTGAGTCTTACCGATTTGTCACTGAAGAAGACGTGGTGAATAGGCTTAAGAAGGGCTATGGAGACTGCATCGGCATGCACCTGGACAGCCTAAAACTCCACAAGATAGAGGAAATCATCGATGGAGAAGGAGCGGTGAAGAAGAGCCAGGCATACATCACAGAAGATGGAGTGCTCCATATCCATGTCACCCAGAGAGAGCCGTTTGTACGCCTCCAAGGAGAGGATTTCGGGTTCTATGTAGACCACGATGGCTACATTTTCCCTTTGCAGCAGAACTACACATCACACGTCGCTGTAGTGGATGGTCACATACCCGTAAACATCCCGGTTGGATTCAAGGGCATGGCACCACACAAGGGAGAGCAGGAGTGGATCAATGGCATAATATCCATGCTTGACTTCATGCACGGCAGCATCTGGGACAAGAACATCGTGCAGATCCATGTGCAGGAAGGCGGACAGCTCTGCCTGGTACCACGAGAAGGCAAGGAAATGTTCCTTTTCGGAAAGCCTGTGGAAGTCAGCGAGAAGTTCGACAGGATAGAGAAATACTACGGGTTCATAAAACCTAACGTAGAGGAGGACCACTACTCAAGAGTGGACGTAAGATACAACGGACAGATAGTTTGTAAGTAAAAGTTATCATATATGGACGAAAGATATATAGCGGCGATCGACCTTGGAAGCCACAAGATCGCCATCTCAGTTGCTCAGGTGACTGGACAGAACGTCCAGATCATCTATTATGCTGAAGTACCCTCAAAGGGCATCAAGTACTCAGGTGTACTGAACCCTAAGAAGGTATCCGAGCAGGTGAAAGAGCTCATAAACAAGGCAGAGAACGAGCTTAGGATAAACATCCTCCAGGCTGTCCTCAACCTTCCTAGATGGGAGGTCCGCCAGGAACAGGCAAATGCGAGCCTGCAGAGAAGCGATGCCGACAGTTCCATCGAGCAGGAGGAGATCGAGTTCCTCAAGGCTCAGTCACGCAGCTACCCTCTCACCGACGAGGAGAAGGAAGACATATACGGCATCATTGCACAGTCATTCAACACAGATGACTACCTCAACGCCGACGAAAACGACATTGTGGGCATGGTCTGCGACAAGCTTGAAGGAAACTTCAAGGCTTACATCGGAAACCGCAGAAAGTCGAAAAACGTGGATATGGTCATGAACACCCTCGGCAGAGCCACTTCATGCAAACTCTTCACCCCAGAATACACTGCCAAGGCAGTGCTCAGCGAGGAGGAGATGGCCAATGGTGTAGCTCTCGTGGAGTTAGGTGGCGATGTGACCTCTGTGAGCATCTTCAAGAAAGGTATCCTAAGATACTACTCATCCATTCCGTTTGGAGGAAGGAGCATCACCGATGACATACGCATCGAGTGCGGCATATCCGAGAAGCTGGCTGAGAACATCAAGCTCGCATACGGAGTCTGCATGCCCGAGAAACTTCAGGTGCTCAGGGACAAGATCATACAGATCAACAACAATGAGTCCGGCACCAGCAAGCAACTCTCAGTCAAGTACCTTTCAGAGATCATCACAGCCAGACTTGAAGAGATCATCCAGGCATCTCTTTACAAGATCCAGGCAAGCGGATTCGCGGATGACCTCATCAGTGGAGTAGTGATCACAGGAGGTGTCGCACAGACCGCAAATCTCTGCACTTACTTCAAGGAACTCTCAGGATATGACGTCAGAATAGGTTATCCACTGCGATGCAAGTTCTCTTACGCAGAGTGCAACGAAATAACCGAAACATCAGCGTCAACTATCGTGGGCATGATACTTCAGGCTAAGGACGACCTCCATCTCAACTGTCTCACCATGCAGCCTGCAGCAGCAGAAGTGACCTACGAGCAGGCTACAGAAGAAAAGGAAGTGGTAGTAGAAACCAGAGAACCAGAGATAGTAGATCCTCAAAAGGCTATCAGTGACTTCTTCACCACAGAGCCTAAGGCAGATGAGCCAGTGCAGGAAACCCACGTAGAAAGCGAACCTGCACATGAAGACACTGAAGAAGTGGAGGAACCTATCCAGGAGATAAAGACTGAGGAAGAAGCAGAGGAAGAGGAAAAGCCTAAGAAGAAGAAAAAGCCAGCGCGCCAGTCGCTCTTCACCAAGTTTGGCAACCTCATCTGGAACAAGGCCAGCAACATTGGCGACATGATTTATGATCTTACAGAAGACTCGGAGGATTAAGATATGGAAGATTTGATGGATATGGATATCGAAATAGAGGTACCTAAGAACTGGACCCCTAAGGAATCAAATATCTCTGTGATAGGAGTGGGAGGAGGCGGTTGCAACGCTGTGAACTACATGTTCAACCAGAAGGTGCAGGGCTGCAGATTCATCGTCTGCAACACTGACTCCCAGGCCCTCGCGCTGAGCCCAGTGCCTACCAAGATACAGATGGGCAAGGGCCTTGGTGCCGGCACAAACGCCACCAAGGGCCGTAACGCCGCACTTGACACCCAGGACGAGATCAGGCGCATCGTGTTCAGCAACCAGCTTGACATGCTCTTTATCACAGCCGGTATGGGCGGTGGTACCGGAACCGGCGCAGCACCTGTCATCGCGAAGATGGCCAAGGACCTTGGCATTCTCACCGTGGCAGTCGTCACCATTCCATTTGACCACGAAGGAACGGAAGCATTGGGAAGGGCAATAGATGGCCTCAACGAGCTCAAGAAAAACGTAGACAGCCTCCTCATCATCAAGAATGAGAACCTCTACAAGCAGTTCGGCACCCATCTCATCCAGGACGCATTCCCTAAGGCCGACGAGGTGCTCGCCACCGCAGTCAAGGGCATCATCGAGATCATCAAGAAGCCAGGCTACGTGAATGTGGACTTCGAAGATGTGAAGACCGTGATGAAGGAGAGCGGACTCGCCCTCATGGGTTGCGGCTCCGGCAAGGGCGAAAACAGAATCTCCGACGCCATCAACAGCGCCATCAACTCCCCTCTGCTGAACGACTTCGTCATCAATTCAGCGCAGAAGGTGCTCCTCAACATCACCGTAGCGAACAATGAGAACGGCCTCAACATGGAGGAGCTCGACAGCCTCACAAACAAGATCTGGGACGCTCTCGGCAAGTTCACTACCTTCAAGAGAGGTATCATCTGGCATGAGGATCCAAACGCAGATGACACCATCAGCATCACCGTCATCGCCACTGGTTTCGAGTACAACAAGATGATCAACCTCACAAATGTCGACCTCGGAAATCTCATCATCATTGACAATGATTTCGTGTACGACAAGAAAGCGGAGCGTAGCAGCGAGGCTGGCGTGAGCCTTTCAGGGGCTGCCGTGGTACAGACCATCGGCTTCACCACCGCCAAGAGAAGGACATTCAACTTCAAGGAGGATGAAAAACCTGTTCTCTGCATCTCGAATTCGCAGAATATAGCCGAGTACGAGGGCACTCCTGCAATCCGTAGACGTGCCAAGACTGATATGCAGAAATAATTTGCTATATTTGCGCCTTCAAAAAAGACAAGAAATGGAAAGAAGAACGAGAGTTAGATTTGCGCCATCTCCTACTGGACCTCTCCACATGGGTGGAGTGAGAACAGCGCTCTACAACTATCTGTATGCAAAGCAGAATGGCGGAGATTTCATCATAAGGATCGAGGACACCGATTCAAATAGATTCGTACCAGGAGCCGAGAGCTATATCATCGAGGCCCTGAGATGGTGCGGAATCATCCCTGACGAGGGTGTAGACGAGAATGGAAAGGTAGTGGAGACTGCTTCAGAGAAGCACCCACACGCTCCTTATCGTCAGAGCCAGAGAAGAAGTATCTATCGCAAGTATGCTGAGCAGCTCATCGCTGCTGGATATGCATACTATGCTTTCGACTCTTCAGAGGACCTCGACGCCATCCGCGCAGCAGCGGAGGCCAAGGGAGAGACCTTCACTTATAATCAGAAATCAAGGACCAGTCTGAAAAACTCCCTCACCCTCCCTGCAGAGGAGGTAGAGAGACTCATCGCAGAGACCACAGACTGGACCATCAGATTCAAGATGCCCGAGAATACCGTCGTCAAGATGGACGACCTCATCCGCGGACACATTGAAGTAAATACAGACACACTCGATGACAAGGTACTCTGGAAGAGAGCCGATGAGCTTCCTACCTATCACCTTGCAAACATCGTGGACGACCACCTGATGGAGATCAGCGAGGTCATCCGCGGTGAGGAGTGGCTTCCTTCACTTCCTCTCCACTATATGCTCTACAAGGCATTCGGCTGGGAGGATACCATGCCACGCTTCGCTCACCTTTCACTCCTTCTCAAGCCTGTCGGAAACGGCAAGCTCTCGAAGAGAGATGGTGACAAGATGGGATTCCCAGTGTTCCCACTCAAATGGACAAACGCTGAGGGCGAGAGCTCTCACGGCTACCGTGAGGATGGTTACTTCCCAGAGGCATTCGTCAACCTTCTCGCTATGCTCGGATGGAATCCTGGCAATGATCAGGAAATGTTCACCATGGACGAGCTTATCAAGGCATTCTCACTCAAGCGCATCGTAAAGGCTGGCGCCAAGTTCAACCCAGAGAAGGCTAAGTGGTATAACAAGGAGTACCTCCGCATGAAGAGCGATGAGGAGCTTACAGACCTCTTTGTGCCTATCCTCGAGAGCCATGGAATCACAGTTTCAGGCTGCTACATGTGCCCTGTATCTGCAGACTTCGAGAAGAAGGAGTTCTCAAAGAACTACGTAAAGAACGTAGTAAGCCTCATCAAGGAAAGAGCGACCTTCGTACAGGACTTCTGGACCATCGCTTCATACCTCTTCATCTCACCAGTGGAGTTCGAGAAGTACGGAGTCAAGGCTGGTGCTGCAGTTGAGCAGAAGCCTGCCGACCCACGCAGAGCCGCAGATCCTAGAGCCAAGGTTTACGATGACGCTGCTACCGCTCCATTCCTCGCGAAGGACGTGGATAAGTTCTGGAAGGAAGAGAATTACACCCTCGCACAGAAGGCAGCTGAGTACATGAACAGCTGTGGATGCGCGAAGGACAAGCAGACCCTTGAAACCACCCTTGAGGAGTATATCCGCAGCAACGAGTGGCCAATGGGCAAGGTCATGAACTGTCTTCGCCTTGCGCTTACAGGAGCATCAAGCGGTCTCGGTATAGCAGACATCATCTCATTCATCGGCACAGAGCAGCTCGTGGAAAGAGTAGCATACGCCGCTGAAAGACTCAAGTAGTCCACACACCAATCAACACTTAATATCTGTGTGAGGGGGGCTGGCACTTTTGGTGTCAGCCCCCTTCTTCAATATGTCATCAGATATTATTTCAATGATGCCTTGACCATCTGAAGATAGTCTTCAATGGCAGCGATCACCTTGTCTGCCACCTGATCACGGAACTCAGGGTCTGCGAGTTTGTCTTCGTCCACAAGGCTACTCATGAACATTGCCTCCAGAAGGACTGCAGGATAGTCTGTAGGCTGGCAAAGGGAGAAATTGAAGTTGCCTACCATTCCGTAGTCGTTCACTCCCAGCTCAAGCATTCTCGCCCTTACACATGCCGCAAGATCCCTGTTCGCGATATGCTTGTAGTATGTACTGGTACCCATTGGTACGAAAGGAGATCCGCCGGCATTGTTATGAATGGAGAGCATGAGGTCGATATCCGCATCCTTGAAGGTTTTCTTTCTCTCAGTCATCGATGGAGCTGAGTCGTCTGAGCGGCTCAGGACCACCTTCGCTCCCCTCTCCTCAAGCCTCTGCTGCACGAGCTTCACAAGGGTGAGGTTCACGTCCTTCTCCTTGATGCCTGTAATGCTGATGGCACCGGCAGCCTTTCCGCCGTGACCAGCGTCGAGGCCAAAGGTCATGGAGCTAAGCTCCAACGATGGAGTATGCTTCACCCTCACCACGAGGCTGTTTCTCTCGTAGCCCACTGAGTAGCCCCAGCTATATTTCTGCTTGAGTCGGATGACAATCCTGAGCACATCGCTGTCCACCTGGCGAAGGTCCACCCATTCAATCATCTCAAGACCCTGCTTCTGGGTAATCCAGTTTGTGTTGTTCATGGCACCATAGACATCTACACAGATAGTCATAGGATCGATCTCGGTCCAAGATGCGTAAGGCAGCTTGAAATCAAGAGGAAGGGCTACTATATCGACAGCGCCAGCGTTGTACACGGAAGTATTCTTCGAGTTAATGCGCCAAGTGGTCTTCTTCGAGTCCTTCACATCTTCCTTGTGGATATATGCGAATCTATTGTCAGAAAGCTCCACCTTATAGAGATTTCCTTCTGTTCCAAGAGTCTTCAGGACAATTCCCTCATCCAAGGTCCCTATCCTCGAACCGCCGAGACGGTCAGAGCCATTGCCATACTGAAGGTACGCACCCTCCACGGTCTCAACATACTTCACGAGCGATTTGAACGCAGGTTTGGTAGGAGAAACTGCTGGCTTAGGAGTACTCTTCACCTTCTTGTAGAAAGTCTTCAGCACCAGCTCTGAATCTGCAGAACCGTCATTGACCTTCACTTTGATGACATTTGCACCAGGTTCCAGTTCGTATCTCTTTCCGAAAGCACCAGTCCTGTATACTGGCACCTCGACATCATTTATGGAGGCGGTAGCAGGCGCAGCTGTCTGGAAAATCAGATCCACTGACGAGGTGGTCACTGTATCCTTCACTCCCTGGAGGACCTTGATGGATGGCTGTGCAGCTGCAGTGATGCAGCATGCCAATGCCGCAGCCAAAGCAATTATTCTTCTATTCATGAGACAAGAGTTTGATCGTTTCTTCGACACTGAGCGCATCCTCGACGCGGAACCCACCGTTCCTTGTGCGACGAAGGCTGCTGAGAAAAGCGCCACTGCCGAGCGCCTCGCCGAGGTCGCGAGCCAGTGCGCGTATGTAGGTGCCCTTAGAACAGGTCACCAGGATGTCGGCATTTGCCAGTTTATATCCCGCGAGATCATTGACATGAATATTTCTCTCGCTCTCATAGGCAGGCGCCTGAAATTCGGGAGTGAAGTCAACCAGCTCGATGGCCGGGATATTTATCATCTGCTTGGAAAGGAGTTCCGAAGCAGAATGGTCGAAGTCCTCACCGGTGCGTGCCGCCTGCTTGTACGCCTTGCGCGCAAGCTCATAGGCACGTACTCCGTCCACTGACTTCGCGGAGAAAAGTGGAGCGACCTGCTCCTGCTCACCCAGAAACGCAGGCAGTGCCTGCCTGATGCTTTCCTCGCTCACGCCGTCCAGAGGGTACTCCCTATCCACTTCCTTCTCCCTATCGTACGATGGCGTAGTCGCACCGAAGCAGACACCTGCAAGGTACTGCTTCTCATGCTTCTGGAGCTCTTCCGCTAACTTCGTGGCCTTGCCTATGCATACAAGCAGCACGCCTGTAGCCAATGGGTCCAAGGTCCCAGCATGTCCCACCTTCAGGTTCTTCTTCTCGAAATGCCGGCAAGCCGCCCACTTGACCTTGCGGATCACGTCGGCGGATGTCCATTTGTATGGTTTGTCTATGGGGATGATGATTCCTTCCGGATAATCATCTATGAGGCGAGAAAGCGAGAGGCCTGCCTTCGCGATCAGCGCACCCATTACTTCACAGGAATCTTCGCAATGCGGCGCTCGTGGCGGCCTCCCTCGAACTCGGTGTCAAGCCAAGTGCGGGTGATGTTAACCACCATGCGATAGCTGATGAAGCGAGCCGGCATCACGAGTACATTTGCATCATTATGAGCCTTTACGAGGCGACCGATCTCAGTGCCCCATGCGAGACCTGCGCGGATACCCTGATGATGGTTCAATGTGATAGCCATGCCATTTCCTGTACCACAGATGGCAATGCCCTTGTCCACATCACCCGTCTCCACAGCATTAGCGAGTGGATGAGCGAAGTCAGCATAGTCACAGCTGTCTTCTGAGTCAGTTCCGAAATTAACCACTTCATAGCCCTTTCCGAGAAGATAGGAAATGAGCTTAGCCTTATACTCCACACCAGCGTGATCAGAGCAGATTCCGATTTTCATATATGATTTTTTGTTTATATTTGTATTACCACAAAATTACTAATAAAATAACACAAAATGAAGAAAAGCATTTTCTTTGCTTTGTTGGCTTCAGCGATAGTTGCCATTTCAGGCTGCGAGAAACCATCCGTTCCGCCCACACCAGAACCCAAGCCAGATCCAGATCCCGTCATTCCGGTGGATCCACCTACTCCACCGGTAGAGACTCTGTTTTCGGGCGGTGAGGGTACAGAGGCAAATCCATATGTCATCAGCAAGGCTGCCGACCTTCTGAGCATGAGCGAAAAGATCATGAGCAGCAGTACCAGGGACGCATTCATCGACAAATACTATGTCCAGAGTGCTGACATCGACATGTCATCTGAGGGTAATTTTACCCCTATTGCACAAAATCCAGGCAAGCCTTTCAAGGGAGTATATGACGGAAAGAACCACTCCATAAGTGGGCTGAGCATTAAGACCACCGCCGAGAGGGCATCCGGTCTGTTTGGATACACCCTGGGGGCCACTGTCAAGAACATTGCCATCCTAAGTGCAGACATCGACTGCAGCTACATCTACTGCGGATGCATAGTCGGACAGGCAAAGAAAAGCGCCATAGAGAACATCTCTTTCAGCGGAAAGATCAGACAGTACACGAAGGAGATCTCATTGGACGGCGACACAAATGTCGGCTATTCAGGAGGTTTCGTGGGTTATGCGCTGGAATCTACCATAAAGGGTTGTACACTGAATGGCACAGCGACCTTTTTCGGAAAGTACTGCGGTGGCATCGTGGGATATGCTGAAGACTGCGTCATCGAAGACTGCCATGTAGCGAAGGAGATGGCAGTGAATCTCTACTATCACTGGGAAGGAGGCATCGTAGGCAAGGCCATTGGCCCAAAGACAGCCATCAGCAAATGTAGTTTCGAAGGCAGTCTCAGCTCAGTAGGCTACACCCTCGGAGGTATCGTGGGACAGCTCCAGGGAGGCAAGGTGAAGGACTGCGTACTCGGCAGCTACGCCACCATCGGTTCTGACAAATATGCCGTCGGAGGCATAGTAGGCCACGCTGCAGCAGTTGACGAGATCAGCATCGAGAACTGCGCCGTTTATGGCAATATCAAGGGCTGCTACTCAGTCGGAGGCATCGTGGGATTCACAGGTTCCGGAGCATCCGCCATCGGCGGAAGCGTCACCGGCTCGACAAACTCCACACTCATCAAGGGCTGTGCTGTGATAGGTTCAGAAATCACAGGCACCGGAAACAATGGAGGTTCAAACCTTTACTCCCTCGTCGGTGGTATATCAGGATGGACAGCCGCAGGAGGCAGCGTCACCATCACCGGATGCTATGCAAACCCATCAGTACTCCAGACCACCAGCGGTGGAAACAGAGGTGGACTTGGAGGTGTCACCGGATATCAGAACAACACCTCAAGTGTAAGCTACAAGAACATCTACACCACCATCTCAAAATCTAGCACATTCAACTGCAATGATCCAGCAGAATCCAGCAGCAAGTTCTTCCTGGGAGCCATTTACGCAAGAGCCACCCAGCCTTGCACAGTGGCAAACTGCTACTACGACGCTGACTACATCACTGGTCCTCAGGAGGGCAAGGCATCCGAGACTGCTTGCCAGGCCCTATCTGTATCGCAAATGACAGATGGTACCCTTCTGGGCTATCTCCAGGCATCGGCAGAAGGCGTTAACTGGGTCAAGGGAGCTGACGGCTACCCTACCATCTCCGGACTTCCTGCCGATCCAAATGTAAAGCCGAAGGCTGCCAAGAGGGTCAGCGTAATCGGCGACTCGATCTCGACCTTCAAGGGATGGATTCCAGGTGGTTACAGCGCGCACTACCCTGCCACAGACGGTTCGCTGACCCTCGTAAGCGAGACCTACTGGTACCGCCTCATTTACGACCACATGAAGAACGCACAGTTCGATACTAACATAGCATTCTCTGGATCTACCGTCACAAACACCACAGAGCAGAACTACACAAACAGGTATGGTTCAGCAAGCAACGCCTGGTGGCATAACAGCTTCACCGAGCGCTTCGCCGCCTGTGGAGGATGCGGAAGGCCAGACATCATCCTTATCCATGGAGGCACAAATGACTGGGCACACAATGCAGACCCACTATATCCAGGATCAGAACTCAGCAAGTCGGCCAGCACCCCTTCAGATGGCGTTCTCGATGCCATCTACAAGGTAGCAGATGCCGCCCAGACCAGAGAAGAGGTCAATGCTCTCCCAGACGGAACATTCTGTGAAGCATACGTGAAGCTTCTCTGCCAGATCAGACAGAGATATCCTAAGTGCAAGGTCGTATGCATAATCGGAGACTACCTGAGCGAGCCTTTCGAGCAGTCCATGCTCAAGATGGCGGCGCACTACGGAGCGAAAACGGTGGACCTTCTGGCCGTCAATGGTTTCAACGACCAGACCTACATGCCTAAGCATGACTACAATGGTACTTCAGGATGCCACCCAGGCTCACAGGCGATGGACTACATCGCTACCAAGATCTACAATGAACTAGGTGCTTGGCTCGAGCAGTAAACTACTTGACGTTTACAGGAACATAATTATACCCAAGGCGCTTCAGCTCGACTGAGGCGCCTATTTGGTACATCACCTTTACGCAGCGAATGAGGATATAGTATGCCTCGACACTCTGGCTTTCAAAGCCCTCATGGCGTATAAGGCCAAGTGTCTTCTCTGCCAGAGTACTGAAAAGCGCAGCCATCTCCTTGGCCTCCATAGAGTCAAGTGCTTTGCCAATGATATCGCGCGTGATATGCTCATCCATATCATCATAGCCCTGGGCGCCATAGTAGTCTTGGTACTTGTCAGACTTATGTGACTCCCATCCACAATCCCATCGCGATGCCACACCCGCGCCAAGGTATGCCGCCCAAGCGAGGGCGACCACAGGATAGCCATTGAAATTCACGACAGCATCGGAGACACACTCACGCGCGTACTCATCCCACTTCTCATCGATGTCCGGAGAGCTTAGCAGCTTTCCATTCAACTTCTCAAACTGAGTGCAGAGCTTGATGAGCTCTGCGCGAAGTTTCTCCTCAAAACTGTCGTAGATTGCTTTTCTGTCTTCCATAATGCTACAAAGTTACTCATTTGATTGATGCAAACGAAAAAATGTGTAATTTTATATTGCGAATTCAGATATAACGGAAAGTAGTATGCTAGATGCACTTAAAGAAGAGGTTCTCGCAGCGAACCTCGCCCTTGTGAAGCATGGTCTCGTCATCTTCACCTGGGGCAATGTGTCTGCTATCGACAAAGAAAGCAAACTGGTCGTCATCAAGCCAAGTGGAGTAAGCTATGACGATATGAAGGCTGATGACATGGTAGTAGTAGACCTTGACGGCAATGTAGTGGAAGGAAAGCTCAGGCCATCTTCGGATACGCCTACACATCTTGCTCTCTATAAGGCATTTCCCGAAATCGGTGGCATAGTCCACACTCACTCCACCTACGCCACCGCATGGGCTCAGGCAGGAGTAGACATACCAAATATAGGTACCACACATGCTGACTACTTCCACGACGCCATACCTTGCACCTCCGACATGACAGAGGAGCAGGTGAATGGCGAGTATGAAGCAGAGACCGGCACCGCCATAGTGCAGCGTTTCGAAAAGCTAAACTACATTCATACCCCTGGCGTACTTGTCAAGAACCATGGTCCATTCTCATGGGGCAAGGACGCCGCAGAGGCAGTACACAACGCTGTAGTCATGGAACAGGTAGCGAAAATGGCCTTCGTATCACTTACAATCAACCCTTCTCTCACGATGAATCCACTTCTGGTGGAGAAGCATTTCATGCGCAAGCACGGGCCTAACGCTTACTACGGGCAGAAGAAGTAACTTTTCTCACCACCCTCACAGGCTTGCCATCTTCGGTCAAGCCCTCAACAGTAAGTATGAAGTCACCTTCATACGAAGGTAGTGTGCACTCAAAACTGAAGGTCTCCCCCGCCTCTACGCTCACAGCAGGATGCCAGTATGCCACCTGACGATAGTCTGGATAGCTTTCATTTTCATGAAGGTTCTCACCAGTAAAAGACATTGGAAGTGAGGCTCCCTGGAAGGATACGATACGTACATTTGTATCGAAATCCATGGAAGGAAGATTCTTCTTGTAAGTCACGAAATCAGCGACACCATGGTATGCTCTGGAGCCGATGAAATAAGTGTACGGATACACGTTGACCGTCTCCACAAGCATAGGATCATAAGACATGATCTTATCGTGATCAAAGATAGGCGTACCATCCAGAAGCACAAGTCCTTCACTCTGGGTAAAGGCCACATTTCTGTACTGATCCTCCATCCTGAACTGAATCTCGGTTCTGCCTTTGCTTGTACGTGCTCTCAGCTCAGGGATGATTTCCACCAGAACCTCTGACATGAGTGGGAATCTGGTATAGTCATCCAGTTTATAAGACTTTGCTTCCGAACCGAATATCCTGTTTGCCCTGAAAGGCATCAAATCGTAGAGGAAATCACCCTCGAAGTTATTCTCTATCTGGCGATACTGCAAACGCGCCAGAAGCGCATTCTTCTGAACATTCGAAATGACAAGTTCAGGTATATTACCGACTTGGACATCCTGGAAAGGAGATAGTATCTCCAAATGGCAGTAAGTCTTCTTTGGAAGCCCCTCTATCTCGCACACAAGATCCTTATCTCCGAAGATGTTGTTTGTATAGAAAGTCGCCGTAGCATCTGAAGCCACAGGTGACGAGTATACATCCGCCATATCTCCTGGAGCAGAGATGAAAGCGAACTTACCAGCCAGACTATCTGCCTGTTCTGGGCTTATTCCAGACACCTTCGCCCTGATGATCTCGCCATCATACTCTGGGATGAATTCACCGCTGAATGAACTAGATGGCTTGATGGAAGAGAGGAAGGAATCGATATCATGGGACTGTGGAGCCACTATTCCGTCATCATGCGCGATGCTGATGCAGACAGCGGCGAGAGCTTTTCCATTGTTATGAATCTCTACTGGAAGCACTCTTCCTGTGGCATTTTCAGCCACCTTAACCTCTAAGGTGCCCTTGTCCGAAACTACTGGGAGTGACTTTGGATCTGACACCTTCACACCATCCTTGACCCTTGTAGTAGAAGTAGGATTGAAAATGGATATGGTGGTAGCACATGAAGAGTAATCCACGCCATCTTCATTCAGACTGTTTGCAGTATATGCCACGAGCCTATAATTACCGGTGGGAAGATCCGACTTCAACTCCAGGCTTCCAGCTCCTCTACCATGCAGCAGGGCTATCTTGGCTGTCTGAGCAAGTCCATCCATGGAGTGGAGTTCGACATACGCGATGCTGGATACCTCAGAAAGTTTTCCAGAAGATGCCGCATCCACGCAGAACGCCGAGCACCACAGCTTGTCACCGGCTAAATAAACTGGGCGATCAGTCTTTACAAACACCCTCTCTGACACTCTGTTCTCAGCACGGAGACACATTGATGCGAGCATCAGGATGAATATCATGAACTTTTTCATATCTATATTCCTTTAGTTGGCCAGCCCTCTGGCTTTGTCCTGGTTCCACCTAAGGCTCTACAGTCCGCGCAGTATGCTGGCGTCCACCAAGCCTGCTTCGTATCCGGGTCGTAATCATACGGCACCCACCCCTTGTTGTAGTAAGTTGGCCAACTATACTCTCCTATAGTTTGGGATGGATAGACTTGACCCGTCGTTTTATAGAATTTCAGGACTGAGTCTATCACATACATGGACTTGGTGGATTTATGAGTAACGGAAACAAAGCCGATTATAAACTCGTCAGGATCACTCGTGCACCTTATGTTACCTCTCATTTCACTTGGATTTGGAGAAAACAGGTCGCCTAGAGAATGCGACATCTCATCAATATGCTGCATGTACTCATACGCATCCTGCGAGACAGGCATGACACTTACCTCCATCTGGTAGCAATTCGACAGTTTGCTGTCTGTGCGGTTCAAACGAGCCAGTTCTACATCCTTGAAGACACTCTGGGTCAATGATTCAGACGTAAGCATCTGGAATCCTCTTGAATAGGCAGTATTCCAGCATCTATAGTTAGGATTGGCCAAAGGCTGAACGAGTCCGTATCTGTATTTTCCTGGAGATGTGGTCATATCTCTTGGGATATACTCAAACTTAGCCTTATAGGGAGCTGTATACTCCCATACCTCCTTGTAGGTTACGCTAAAGAACTTAGAAGGACCATCGGCATGGAAATCCACCTTTGCTCTGAATTTTTCCTTCTCAAAATCCAGCTGGTAGTAAAGAGAATCCACATTTACACGAGTATCCGAATGTCCCCATTCAGAGATGTACTCCTTATGCTTATATATAAAATGAAGCCTATAATCAGCACTGAGCGAAGCAGATTTCATATCCACCTTGCTGATGCCTTGATCGCTCATTAAAACACCCTTGAAAGTACTTCCATCAGAACCCTCAACCCATAAATCGGACAACTCAGTGACCCTATTGTCAAACTCAGGCTCCCCTTCTTCCACATACAATGGTTCAAGCTTGGAAACCCTGATCTCAAACTCATCTCCGACTATGATATCACCAAATACCACAAGCCTGTCGACAGATGAAGACACATCTACCGAGAATGGATATACACATGATACTGCAAGCAGGGCAGCGCACACAAATAGTATAATCTTCTTCATTAGAACTTGAGATTTAGGTTAACGTAAGGAATAGGAACTGCGAAAACGCTGAGCATGTGGCCCTTCACGCGTCCAAACTCATCGTGGTTGAAGAATACAGAGTACGCATTCTTCCTACCGGTGACATTGTAAACGCCAAATGTAAGGGAGAAGTGAGCCAGCTGCTTAAGGTAATGTCCAGGCTCGACATTCACAGCCATATCCATTCGGAAATAGTCTGGTATTCTGTAGGCATTTCTACCAGAGAATGCCATGTAGTACTTGCCATTGATCTGATATCGTCCCACAGGGATGGTAACAGGGCGGCCCGTTGAATAATCCACATTCATGGAGACGCTCACTCGATGAGTGAACTTATAGTTGCTCACGAGCTTGAAATCATGTGGCTTATCATGGGCAGCGCAGTACCAGTCACCGCCATTGATGGTGTCCACTCCCCTATCTTCCACTTCCTGAAGCATTGTCCTGGAATAGGTGTATGATAACCATCCATTAAGTTTTCCACTTGGTTTCTTGATCATAAGCTCGGCGCCATACGCCTTGCCACGAGTCTCCACCAAGACACTCTCGATCTCAGGGTTCATGACTAGCTTCGCACCTGACATGTAATCGATGTAGTGGTACATCTCCTTGTAGTAACCCTCGATAGAGAAATCCACCTGGCCAAGGGTCCAATACAGGCCAGAAGCGCCCTGCCAGCCTGTCTGTGGACGAAGGTTTGCCGAGCTGAGATGCCAGGTATCCATAGGCGACACAGAAGTGCTATTCGAAATCATGTGTATACCCTGGCTCATGGAGTTGAATCCAGCCTTGAATGTAAAGTTATCTAAGAATGAATACTTTCCAGAAAGCCGCACATCAGGATGGAAGTAGAACTTGCCAGGATTCATGGCTAAATAGCCGGAAAGTCTCGTTCCGAAATCGACAGAGATCCTATCTGTCAAGTTCCATGTATCACCAAGATAGACAGCTGCATCCAACGCATTCTGCTTGTCAAGAATAATTACGTCGGCGTAAGATTCCTCTGATGCCGGTGTCATTGAGCCTGGTGCCAGGTCATAGAAAAGAGCATTGACTCCATACGACAAAGTATGGCGTCCATAGATCGACTTCATGTCAAGTTTTCCATAAACCTGCTGTATTGCAGTAGAGAAGGAGTAAGCTGTATACTGACTATGAGTATCATCAAGTCTATTGCTGAAAGTGTCATAACCGGCAGACAGAGTCATCGTGTGGCGATCCTTGAAATGACTCCTCCACTTTATGGCAGCATTGGCATTAGTATAATGGAATGTGGTATCATTGGCAAAAGAGAAACCATCCGAAGAGTAGTAGCCAGATACCTGGAGGGAGTTTGCGTCATTGAACTTGTGGGTCACGGACGCATTGATATCATTGAAACCGGCCACACCGCCAGAGTAGCTGCTGCTCGCGGGGAGGAGATTCAGCATCCAGTTTGAATAAGTGGTACGGCCTCCAAGCACAAATGTGGTCTTGTCCTTCACGATAGGTCCATCCATTTCGAAATGCGAGGTCAGCAAGCCCAAGCCCAGGCTGCCGCTTATCTTCTTGTTATTGCCTTCCTTGCCTCTTACGTCGAGGACGCTGGAAATGCGTCCGCCATACTCCACCGGGATGGAGCTCTTGTAGAGCTCGACATCATTGATCACATCAGTATTGAATGACGACAGCAGGCCAAACATGTGGCTAGGGTTGAACACCGTACCGTCGTTGAACAAGATGAGGTTCTGATCGGTGGCTCCACCTCTGACATTGAATCCTGTAGCAGCCTCGCCGACTGTCTTCACACCAGGCAGAGTAAGCACGACCTTGAGGACATCAGCCTCACCAAATGCGGTAGGAATGGTCTTCACGACATTCATTCTCACTGTCTCGACACCCATCTTGGCGTCTCTGTGAGCCGAACGGCCGTCAGCTGAGACGACGGCGCCCTTCAGCGAGGTCACCTTTTCTTTCATCACGACGTCAAGACCACCTTCGCCGTATACCTGAAGGTTCAGCGCCATGTCTTCCATGGAGTAACCGCTGAAATGGAGGATATTCTCGCCCAATGGAAGCTCCACGCGGTAGAAACCATCAGAGTCAGTAGTGACGAATGCACCTGTCTTGTCGTCATAGACAGCGACTCCCACAAGAGGCTCTCCAGTCGTGATATCGCGGACATGTCCACGTACAAATGCCTTTCCACTACGTCCTGGAGTCACATCTCCGATCTCGTAGATCTTATTTCTGAAAGTGACGACCTGATTCTCCTCCTCTCTTAGCTTAGCGAGACCATCATCGGCACGGCGATCGGTGCGTGGGTCGAAGAAGCCCGCCGGCAGATCGACGGCGGCGATGCTCTTCCCCTGAAGGACAAACCACTTCCCGTCGAAGCGTGAAACAGTATATCCCTTCGCCTGCAGCTCATCGAGCGCCGCCTTCTCGAAGCTCTCCTTTGGAGCCTTTACCGTATACGTTGCTACGTCCTCGGCATCTTTGACGAAGTAAACCTGCGAACCGCAATGATGTCGCAGATAACTGACCAATGAGTCAGAAGCAACTCTCTTCACTTCTATATCCTGAGCCTGTGCTGACAGCGTGAAGAGCGTCATCAATGACACAAGCCAAATCCATGCTTTACTTCTACTTGCCATAAGCCATCAGTTTCATTGCCTTTCTACGTGAAATCTTCTTCAGCGCCCCATTCTCCATGGTAAAATACTGCGCCCTGAGGTGGAAAAACTTAGTGTATCCCTCATTATAGTTCGGGTCATGGTAGCCGATCATGCTGCCATTGACATTGTTTGATGAAGAAGACAACACCTTCAAAACGCGATAATACACCTTGTTGTCGCCGTCTGACAGCACCTGTAAATAGCACGCATCATCAGTAAGACCAAGCGCGGAAGCGTTTATGAATCTATCATTTCCAATGGTAAAGTATGTGACATAGTCCTTCGAGACTATCACACTTGGCATACCTGAGGCATACCTGACAAGCAGCTGATGCTCAGAAGCATCTATGTTCATCTGTACACCCGTATAGAGTTTTCCGTTGTACATGACAGTGCCTTCCTTGAAGTCGGGACTAGTCCAGAAGTATGTTCCATTGTAATGGAGATAAGTGTATGACGTAGCCTGCCTTCCACGAAACAGCATGGATTGTTCACGAGCAGCACCGGCATACTCTTCATATTCATGGGATGTTTGTGCTGCAGCGAATTGCGATGACGCCATAAGACACAGAACACCTGCTAGAAGTTTGATTAGTACTTGTTTCATTAGGTTTCACAATATCTTTCAAATTTACTGCTAATCTTGCAGAATCCAATGGATTTGGTTAACTTAGTATCATGAATGTACGAAATCTACTACTGACCATCACCGGTATGGTGACATTCAGCGCATGCCAGGTCGAACCTGCGGAGAACAACGATCTCGGCAAATACGGTCTGAACCAGACCGTGAAATCCATTTATGTTGACGCAGATGACGACTATATCAGGTCTTCACACTACGAAGCATTCTTCAACAGATATGGCCAGGTAGAACAAGTTAGATACCTCGAGTCCGACGGCACCCTCATCATAGACGAGAAGTATTTCTACGACTCTTCACACCACCTCACAAAGGTATGGCCAATAGGCGCCGACGGACAGGAGACGGGACGATTCGAGTATGAATTCGATGGAGAGTTCATCTCCAAATACACCGCCATCAATATGAACAACCAGGAAATCAAGAGGTGGGAATACAGCTATGATGGAGAACGAGTGGTAAGGATAGAGTGCTTCGAAGAGAATGAGCTCAGATTTGTGACCACAAACACCTACGATGGCGACACATATTTTCAGGTCCTCATGGATGAGCAGGGCGACACCCTGAACATGGGTTATCTGAGGGATCTGGCACCAAACAAGCCCCAGTCTGCCCATTCAGAGGATTTCAACTTCGATATCGAATATGACGACATGCAGCTGCCAGTAAAGAGCATCGGAACCATGGTAGATTCAAATGGTGCCCTTTACTGGGACGACATCCTGGATGAGGCTGGGTACGCCACATATGAATACGAATATGACTCAAAAGGCAATTGGACGACCAGAAGGGTCTTCTTCGGAGACGAAAGGTTACCCGGAGAGGTAATCACAAGAAAGATTACATACTGATAAATAAAGACGGCCCTTCGCAGGAAGGGCCGTCTTCATCATATAATTCGCTCTACTAGAACTCAGAGTAGTCGGTGGTAAGCTTATTGACCTTGTAAGTCTTTGTCTTTCCACTTGTTGGGATGGTCTGGGTCGCACGAACTTCCCAGTTTGCTGCCTTGTCAGGTGCTACGCCGCCACTTGGCTTGCAGTACCAGAAGTGGCTTGCTGTAGAGTTCGTCCAAGTGTCAGTGGTCTTACCCTTTTCATTGAAATAGTAAGCTACGATAGCCACATTTGCAGAAGTTCCATTCGCAAGTCTGGTGAAGTCACCCACCTTCTGGCCGTTCTCATAGAGCTCGACCTTCCAGTTTGTGTCATCATCGTCCCAGATCTCTGCCACGAAACAGCCCTTGGTCACAGCCTTGCACTTAACTGGAAGCACTGAGCTGCCGTTTACAGTCTGTCCTTCATTGTACCAGCTGAGAGCCATGTTCTTGCTACCTGTATAGACCTGGTTTCCGTCATAGACGCGCATCTGATAGTTCATGTCGCGATCTGTACCCTTGTTTACCCAGTCCTGTACAGATGCGCCACTGATGCTGTAGATGTTGTAACCATTAGGAGCACCTGTCACACAAGACTTGCAGGTCCACCATGAACCGCACGCAGCCTGATGTACGTGCTCGTAGATAGGCTGGCCATTCTTGGTCTTGTAAGAAGTATGGATCCAGTTCTGAGGATAATGGGTATGTCCAATGAGGATGTGAGCCTCCTTGAAAGCAGTCATGGCAGTAAGGAAGTCAGCATAATGCTTATCCTTGTTGATATTTGCGCCACCACTTGATGAGCCGCCACGGAAAGGAATATGGAGACAGAGGAATACAATCTTGTTCTCCTTGTCCTTAACCTGTGCAAGGTCATCCTTGAACCAGCTGTACTGCTCATCCGTGAAGCCGCCATCGTAATTCCAGGTCTTTCCATTAGGCTTGGAAGAAGAAGACAGGGTCTTGACCATGATGTCATCCATCACTACGATATGAGCCTGGCCACGATCAAATGAATAATCTGTAGGTCCAAAGATATCGAAGTACTTCTGAGTCGCGCGGTAGTCGTTGTCATAACGGTCACCGTTGTCTGCCTCAAGAGAATTATGGTCATGGTTACCGATGCACTGGAAGAATGGCATATATTTGCCACCCACCTCAACATTGGCCATTGAGTTTCTGAGCGCGGCCCAAAGGTTTGTGCTGTCGTGAGTGATATCTCCGAGGGTCACTGCATATACATTCTTATATGAAGTGAGGGTGCTGGTGATATCAGCCACAGTCTCATTCTTGTACCTGCTTACCTCATCATTGTTGTAACACTGAGGATCACCCACTGCTACGAGTGTGAAGTCTGTTTCAACGGCAGCGAGAGGAGTAAGTGTGAAATCCACACGGTACTTCTTCGATGCCACCATCTTGCTAGGAGAGTAGAAACAAGGGATGTGGTTCTTGGAGTCGAGATACACCTCGTACTGCGCAGGGGTGGTGTAATACACCTTGCGAGCCTTGGAGTTTCTCTTCATCTGATATACGCCATTCGCATCTGTGACAGTATAGCTGTAGCCATCGCTCACAGCGACGCCTGCTATACCCTTGCCTGTCTTTGAGTCCTTGATCAAGCCCGCGAGATTTGTGGTCGCATCAAGGGTAGTACCATTGATCTCTGTGTCAGAGAGGGTCTCGAGCTTAGGGTCTACGACTTCAGGTTCAGGATCTGGTCCTGGAGGGGTAGGTCCTGGACCTGGATCTGGTGTAGGCTTATCTCCGCAGGCAACAGCCCCCATGAAGAGGGCTGTCACGCAGAGAATATCAAATAATGATTTTCTGTTCATTATCAATATGATTAGTTATTCCAGGTATCCCATCCCCAGTTCTGACCGAGTGCTGGATTGATGGTGGTATCGGCATTTGCGAGAGGACGGGTGTAGAACCAATCCTTCCACTGGAGGTTGTAGTAGTAAAGGAGGTAGCCATAGGTACCCTCAGAGAGGCTATAGTTTGCGTCCTTCTTCGCGTTTGATACGCAGTAGTTACCCCAGTTCTTCTCGTCGTCAGCTGCAGTGTCTGAGTAAGTACCATTTGCATCCTCCTTCTTGCCGTTGAAGGTTACCTTGGTGCCATTGAATACGAGACCATTTGCAGCCTCATCAGCAGTTACCCAAATACCTACCCAAGAGTTTCTCTCGCTACCACAGATAATCTTGTTACCACGGTCTGCGATTCTCTGACCGCACTTCCAGCGATAAAGATCCTGTACACGACGACCCTCGATAGCCATCTCGGTCACACGCTCACGACGACACTCGAGAACTTCCTTTGTAAGGTACTGAGTGTTCTCAGGGTTTTCATCGATGGTGTAGTATGCGAGAAGATAAGGATCTGCCTCTGTAGGAGCGTCAGTCTTGGTAAGACCAGCACGCTTACGGATAGCACCGATAGAAGCATCCCACCACTCTGCTGCTGGGATACCGAGCTCGGCATTTGCCTCAGCATAGTTAAGGAGTACCTCAGCGTAACGCAAGATAGGAATACAGTTGTCTGCACGGTCGTACATCCAGTTCTCCTCAGTCTCTACGTTGAACTTGGTCCACCAGTAACCTGAGTTACCAGTAGTACATCTCATAGGCTTAGGAAGAGTTGCACCAGCAAGTGAAGTATAGGTAGTTCCCTCGTGCTGAACAGTCTTGCAAAGACGTGGGTCACGGCCTACGAGTTCCTCCTTGATAGACATGCGGCCAAGGTTGTTAAGATCTGTGGTCACTGAGTTACCATCCTTGTCAAGGAACATGAGGATGAATGGCTTGGTAGGAGCATTCTTCTGAGAACCGGTCTGTGAGTTGAAGTCATGGGTGATCTCGTTAAGAATGTTGAAATCACCTGCCTGATACTCAGCGTACCAGATAACCTCAGGGTTAGTCTTGATCTCCTGGAACTTGCTGAGGAAGCAAGAAGAGAACTCAGGCGCGAGGTGGAACTGTCCTGCATCCATCATCTCCTTAGATACCTTGATACACTCTCTGAGGAGCTCGTCGCTGCTCTCGAATTTGTTGTTCCAAGGCTGGTTTGTAGCAGGGTTGGTGGTATGATACTTACGATAGGTACCCTCCTGGAGGCAGATACGGCTCTTGTAAGCCATAGCAACCCACTTGTTGATTCTATTTGCGTAAGCAGATACGTCACCTGACATGTTCTCGCAAGCATAGTTAAGATCCTCAAGGATGTTGTGGAATACCTCTTCACGATCAGTTCTAGGTGCATAGAGAGTAAGGGAATCATCCACATCAACGATATGGTCTACCCAAGGAATATCACTGTAGCTCTGAAGCTTAGCCTGGTGGAAATACGCTCTCCAGAAACGGCCAACTCCCTGATAGTGCTTCCAAACGTCCTCAGATACATTGTCCTTTGCACGATCCATGTTTGTGATAAGGATGTTAGCACGTCTAACGTTTGTCCAGCTCCATCCGCTGACCTTTGAGATACCATAGGTAGCGCTTACCTTATAGATATCTGTAGATGACCATGAGCTACCCATATCTGAGTAAGCATCGCCACCAGCGATGTCCCATGCGCCTGGACGATATGACTGAAGCATACCGTTTGCATAGATCTCAAGCTCAGTCTCATTGGAGAAGAAAGTCTCAGCAGAAACCTCATCAAGAGGCTCAGCAGTGAGGAATTTTTCGCAAGATGCCATAGAAAGCACCGCTGCGGCTCCAAGAAGGAATTTTATAAAGTTGTATTTCATATTCGTACCTGATTAGAATGTGAGGTTAAGACCAAGGGTAAGGGTTCTGGTCATAGGGTAGCTATATCCCTGACCGGTTCCACTAAGACCGTAGTCATTGTTTGTGAAGTCTGAGTCACCGTTGGTGATAACCTCAGGGTCAAACATCTTTGTGTACTTGTAGAGAGGAGTGAAAGTGAGGAGGTTCTCACCAGAGAAGTAAATCTTCACCTTCTCGATATTTGCCTTCTTAGTCCACTTTGATGGAAGAGTGTAGTCGAGAGTGAGGTTCTTGAGACGGCAGTAAGCTGCGTTGAGAAGATAGTGATCGTTCTCATACTGGAGAGGACCTACGTTACGGTTTGCACAGTAACCTACGGCTCTTGTCCAGTAAAGATCCTCAGACCAGTTGGTAACAACCCAGTTCTCAGTGCTGTAATCAAGATGAGCTCTGTTATCGTGGTTAGATGGATACATAGCGTATGGACGGTTGTACATACCCCAGAAGAGACCGGTCTCACAGTCAGGATACCAATCACGCTTGCCGACACCCTGGAAGAAGAGTGAGAGGCCGATGCCATTCCATCTGAAGTCCATGTTGACACCGAACTGATAGCGAGGAGACTCGTTACCGATTCTCTCGAGGTCGCCATGATCATCAAGGGTCACCTTGCCTACACCAATCTGGTTATCACCGTTTACATCGATGAACTTAAGGTCACCGGCGTACTCACGGAAGTTCTGACCATTCTTATGGAATGTATCAGGAACCCAGTTGTTGGCCTCCTCGTTTGACTTGAAGATACCTGCAGTACGGAAACCCCAGATTTCGCCAAGCTCCTTGCCATTGTAGTAGCTATAGATAGCACCAGTAGCATTGTTATACTCAGTTACCCAAGTACGGCTGTCCCAAACGCTACCCTTCAATGAGTATACGAAGTCCTTGCCGCCAAGCTTGAATGAGTCTCTCCAGCTGAGAGTAGCCTCCCAGCCCTTGGTATCGAGTGCACCGAAGTTGCCCTTAGGAGCGCCAGCACCGAGAACTGCAGGAACAGCAGGACCAGCGACGAGGAGGTCAGTGGTAGCTCTGTCATAGTAGTCTGCAGAAACTGAGAGACGGTTCTTGAGGATATCCATATCGAAACCTACGTCCCAAGTGGTGACAGTCTCCCAGGTAAGGGTCTTAGGGATGATGGAAGCAGCTGTAGTGTAAGGGCGCTTCTCACCGTCGATAAGGATGCTGGTCTTTGCAATGGACATGGTCTCGAGGAAGTAGTATGGAGAAATGTTCGCATTACCAAGTGAACCATAGTTTGCACGGATCTTGAGGTTGTCAAGCCATGAGCGTGACCACTTCATCCAAGGCTCCTCAGATACTCTCCAACCAAATGAACCTGAAGGGAAGAAACCCCACTGCTGATTTGAAGGGAAGAGTGAAGAACCATCATAGCGAGCTGCGAACTCGAAGATGTATCTCTTGAGGAGAGTGTAGTTAAGACGGCCGAATACGCCGACCATAGACTTGTCATTACCATTGTCCTCTACCTTGAATACGTCGGTATCGAAAAGCTCGAATGAAGGAACCTGAGGGTAGATGACACCATTACGGTTGAAGTAGAAACGACGATACTGTGACTTCTCGAGGTTCCAACCTGCCATGAGGTTAAGATCATGGTTGTCACCAAGCTTAGGAGTCCAGGTGCCGACAACGTTTGCTACGATGTAGTTAGTATTGTAGTCCCAAGTAGACTTGTAAGAGTTTGTGTTATAAGTCTGTGGAGCGCCGATACCATTGTAACCAGTCTGGCTGGAAGAAAGACGTGTTCTCTCCTCTCTCTTTGCCTTATAGGTGAAATCAGCCTTGATATCGAGTACATTCTTGATAGGCTGGAGATCGAGGGTAGTAGTGGTGGTAAGCTGGAGCTTCTCATCATCCTGGAATACCTCGTCCTTAACCCAACCATCATACATGGCAGATGCACCTGCATAAGTGAGGGAACCATCCTCGTTGTAGATAGGATAGAGAGGTTGACAGCGAATATCGAACTGACGCATAAGCACCTTGTCTGAACCAGAGATCATAGGCTCGTGGTTAGCCATGTGGTATACATAAGTATTGTTCGAGAGTGTAGCCCAATCATTGATCTTCACTGAACCCTTTGAACGGATGCTATAGGTCTGGAAGCTTTCGTTACCTACCTTATAGATACCGTCCTGTGTGTAGAAACGACCAGACACAGAGAACGAAGTTCTGTCGCTTGAACCACTAACGGTTACATTGTGGGTCTGAGATGTGTACTGTCTCTTGTAGAACTCGCTTACCCAGTCTGTGCTACCATAGTACACATAGTTTCCATTGGCCTCAGTCTCCCAAACAGCCTCTGGATGGGTAGGGATGTACTTCTCATATGAAGAATCAGTGTAACGTCTCTTGAGCTCCTCATAGTAAGACTTAGAGAATGCCTTATGAGAGTTGATGGTAGAAGGATATGTACCTGAAGATGTAGGGGTACGACCATCACCCTGGAAGAACTCGATGAAGTTGTCTGCCCACTCGAGACCGTTTGATACGAGATAATCCTCCCACATGATAAGACGCTGGTTGACAGAGACTGAACCGTTATAGTTAACGGATACTCGATCCTTAGAAGCGTTCTTTGTGGTAACGAGAATCACACCATATGATCCACGAGCACCATACACAGCTGCAGAAGCGGCATCCTTGAGGACAGACACTGTCTGTACGTCCTCTGGGTTCACTGATGCGAGGTCACCCTCGACGCCATCGATGAGGACGAGTGCAGAACCACCCTGGCCGATGCTGTGTGTAGTACCAGAAGCAGAGGTACCTGATGAACGGGTATTGTAAGAGGTGCTACCTCCACGTACGTAGATCTTACCCTGGTGTGTAGCCTTACCATCGACAGAGATGATGTTCAAACCTGCGACCTGGCCCTGGAGAGATCTGGAAACGTTGGTGGTAGGACGGTTCTCGAGAGCCTCACCATCGAGATTCTCGACTGCACCTACAAGCTGAGTCTTCTTCAGGGTACCGTAACCTACGACCACGGTAGCCTCGAGGGTCTCAGAATCCTCGACAAGGACGAAATCGATCTTTGACTGTCCGTTGAAGGTGATTTCCTGTGTCTTATATCCGAAGAACTGACATACGATGACATCTCCGTTCTTCACAGCAAGAGCATATGTACCATCGATACCGGTATCAGTACCTGTAGATGTTCCCTTGACCATGAGGGCAGCTCCTGCAATTGGCTCTTTAGTGGTAGCATCTATAACCACACCCTTAATAGTCTGTTTCTGGGCGAAGGCGTCGATTGACACCATCATCAGAAGACTACTCAAGATGCACATAAAGAGACCTTTCGTAGAAAAGTGTATTTTCATATTATTTTCAAAGATAAATTAAAAATGTCTCAAATAACTGAGAATTAATGTTTTGCAAGTAACGTATCTTCGAAAATTGATGCTGGGGTTAGTGGTTTTTGGTGTTAGATAAAGTTAGTGATTGTTGTTGTTTTTTAATTGTTACTTATAAAATTACCTAATATACTTTCTAGTTAGTGGCAAAAGCCAATGCAAATATATACACTTCAAACGCAATTTGAAACATTTCAAAAGAAAAATATTTTTAATATATGTATAAAATCTTTTTTTTGTCCAAATCGTTTGAAATTCAAAATAAGAGTCATATCTTTGCCACTGCAAGTACGTATTTCCGGGTGTCCCCGGAGAAAATATATTTCTGATGCGGGTTGGGGAGCGTTTAAGAAACGAATCTCCGGCTTTTTTATTTTATTGTATTAATCAATATCACTCAGAAATTCAATATGAAATCATTCAAAATCCTTGCTGGCGCATTCGTCGCAATGGTTCTTTCCATCACAGCATGTCAGAAAGAGATACCTGTGGTAGGAGTAGATCCGACTAAGCCAGCACCAGAGGACGTCGCCATTGACCTGGAGACATCAACGACAAATACGTTGACAGTCCAGTGGGACGTAACAAAGGCTGTAGCCGCTGGAGCAGTAAGCTTCACCGCACAGATTCCTGCAGAGCAGGATCTTGGCGACGTCTACGACAAAGCCAAGAGCATCACCGTTTTTAAAGATGATGAAATCAATAACTTCGTAACTTTCTCAAAGCTCAACGAGTACGATCAGTTCTATGTACGAGTCAGAGCGAACTATCCTAGATCCGTATTCTCAGAGTGGGTGTACATCAGCATTGCCGGTGAGCCTGCAAAGTATGAGATGGGACATGGTCTGCTGAACGCTGCACTCCCTACAGTAGAGAGCATCGACTATAATGAGGCCCTCTCTGCAAGCACTACCGTTGCCATGGATGTAGAGTCTTCTGCTGCTGAGGCAAAGGGTGCTACCTCCGTCAGAATGCAGCTCCTGGACAGAACCACAGGAGTCCTTGTCAAAGATGCGTCCGTAGACCTTCCTTCAGACGGCACCGTAGTGGTCACAGGATGCACCAAGGACAAGTTCTACAAGGTCCGCGCACGTGCAGAGTACATTCTTGACGACAGCGATATCGCACATCTCGCAGAGTGGGTATACTTCAAGAACGACACCACAGAGGTCATCAAGGTCGGCAAGGGTCCAGCAATCCCTCCTACCATCCCTCCTATCGCAAGAGAGGTTGAAATGTACAAGACCTCTTCTACCCTCGCATTCGAGTGGTCAGAGACCGAGTACACCAGCGCAGAAGGTGACGCAAACATCCCTTGTAAGATCGAGCTCTTCAGCGACAAGGGTTGCTCATCTCTCATCTATGGTCTCACAAGCGACAAGGCTTCTAACTGGTATCTCGTAGGTAAGACCGCCGTAGGCGACGCACGCGCGCCTAGATTCATGTTCGGAGGTCTTAAGCCAAATACAACATACTACTTCAGAATGACCGATACATCAAGCGGTCTGTCTACCGATCCTATCGAGGCTACCACCTCTGATTTCCAGATCGTTGTCCCTGGCACAGAAGCTGCTCAGGCAGGCGACATCATCCTCGGTGAGGACTTCGGAGAACTCTCTGTAGGTACATATTCTACCATCCCTAACAGCACCAAGTCTGGAAAGGCTCCTGCTGACTACGTCACAGGTTTCTGCGGTAGCAGTTCGCTCCCTATCACCCCTAAGACAGGTACAGCAGACATCATGAATGAGGGTTACACCTTCGCAGGTCCTGACTCTGAGCACGGTCTGTTCAACACATTGAAGAACGGCCTCACAAGCTCACGTCTTGACAAATGGGGTGTCATCAATGAGGATGGCGCTACAAACAAGGGTTATATCTGTGAGCGTACAGGTCACCTCAAGATGGGTGCATCAAGCCTTTATGGTCTCATCGTTACCCCTGAGCTCACAAACCTCGCTAAGACCGCGAAGATCAAGCTCAGCTTCAGAGTAGCTCCTTATACTGAGAAGTTCGCAGTAAAGGAAAGACCTCTCGGTCAGATCCTCGTCCTCGCACCTGGTGCATCACGTGACGATTACAGAACCGTAAGCGGAACCGTTGTTGCTGCTGGTCCTAAGTTCAAGATTCCTTCTACCGCTACATGGGAGAGCTTCGAGTGTGAGATTGCCGGTGTAGAGCCAGGCAGCCGTATCGCTATCGGTTCTAGCCGTGAGCTTGACGGAACCTATGGTACCGCTTCAGGTCAGGCACGTTTCTTCCTCGATGAGATCACCATCCAGCTCGTAGAGTACGAAGTAACTGTAGGTGGCGCAAGCGTCAAGGAAGTGAACATGGAGGACAACAAGGGTGTCATCGTATTCAACGAGGCTGCAAATGTAGCTGAATATGTAGTGAAGATCAAGCAGTGCGGTATCTATGACGACAATGCATGGGTTGAGTTCAAGTCTACTACCCCAGAGGTTGCAATCACAGGTCTCAAGAAACTCACTGAGTACCATATGCAGGCAAAGACCATTGGTACAAATGGCAAGGAGACTGCATGGACTCCTATCCAGATCATCAAGACCACTGACAAGGTATTCAAGTACCCATATTCTGTAACTAACGTTGACGACCTCATCGATTGGCTCGATCTCGGCGCAAACAACGCTGACAAGCCAGGTACAGCGACACTCGCAGCAGACCTCGACCTTTCAAATGTCGAGTTCACTCCTGCAGAGATGGCTGCTGGTATCGTTCTCGACGGTGCAGGTCACAGCATCAAGATCGGCAACACCCCATTGTTCGCAAAGATGGCAGGTACCGTGAAGAACCTCGTCATCACCGGTAACATGGCTATCAACGCAGCAGAGGATATAGTAGCAGGACATCCTGTAGCTCCACTCGCTATCGTATCTACTGGTACTGTCACCAACTGTACAAACAAGGCTACCGTAAGCCTCACTTCAGCCGGCAAGCTCGGAAGCCCTGTAGTAGCAGGTCTCGTAGCTTACCAGGAGAATGGTGACTTCACCGGTAACGTAAATGAAGGTGCCATCACCCTCACCCACGCTGGAACAGCAAATGTATCTATCGACGGTTTCAACCGCAAGCCTTTCAGCGTAATCGGCGGTGTAGTAGGTGTACTCGTAAACACTACTGCTGACAACTGTAAGAACAATGGCGCAGTAAAGGTAGTCTGCACAAATGTAGCAGGCGTAGGTGCACGTCACTATGTAGGTGGTGTCATCGGTACTCCTGACAATGCTACTGTAAAGAACTGTATCAACAATGGTGCAGTTACCGCAGACTTCAATGAGAACGCGACAGCCAAGACATCAAACGGTAAGCAGATCTACGTCGGCGGTGTAACCGGTGGACGTAACGGCGATGCTTCTACCGATGGTGGAAACATGGACAATTGCGAGAATCATGGTACTATCACCCTCATCACTGACTACTCAGCAAACAACTACCTTGGAGGTATCACTGGTCAGCAGCAGATCGAGGCTACTGACAAGGGCACAAAGATTACCAACTGTACAAACTTCGGTAAGCTTGTCAAGGAAGGTGTCGGTGGCGCACGTGTCGGCGGTATCAGCGGTGGCGCAGCTACTCTTGATTCTTGTACAAACAAGGGCGAGATCGTCATCAATGGTATGGAGGCTGGTCGTGCAGTCGGCGGACTTGTCGGCTACCCTACCCAGACATTCCACACCATCGTTAACTGTAAGAGCCTTGGTAACATCACATGTAACGCTAACACAGCTTACTATGTAGGTGGTATCGGAGGACAGGGTGGTAACACAGTACAGAGCTACACAGCTTGCTCTATCAACTGCACTATCACCGCCCCTGCAGCTGTCAAGGCAGGTATGCTCCTCGGCTACGTAGGAACACTCACAAAGACCATCACCATTGGTACCGAGGCTGCTCCTATCAAGGTTAAGGGTACCATCAATGGCACTACACTTACTGCAGACAACTATTCAAGCTATCTCCTTGGTTCTCCAACCACAGGAACTAACGGAAAGGTTGAGATCGTTGCAGTCTACGGCGAATAATTTTTAGCCAAGCATATAAATCGACAGCCTCCTCAAGGACAAGGAGGCTGTCTTTTTATTATATTTGCAAAAAAGAATTGCATCATGAAGAAGTTATTTCGCATTCTGCTCGTAAGCATGGCGCTTACTGCCATCGCATGCGGTCAAGAGAAGCCTATACCAGAAGGGCCTGACAAGGAGAAGGAAGAAGAAAAGGATCAGCCGGAAGAAACCCGTGACCCTAGGAGCTACCTGGATCCATCTGGAAGCCTAAGCGCCAAGCTGACAAAAGACATCATCTTCAGCAAGAAAGTGCTCCTAGCAGCGCCAAGGAACATCATGCAGGGCTTCGACATCACCGCGGACGGCAAGGTATACTATTCACAGTCACATAAGGACAAGGTGACCATGAATCTGTGCATGGCGGCGGGTCCGAACCAGGATGCCAGCGCAAGCTACATGAGCCTGTACGGCTTCGGACATGGCACCCAGTTCGTCGCCGAAAAAAACAAGGATGGCAAGACCTATATATGGTGTAACAGTAACGCGGCACTCGTGAGTGGCGAGGCCAATGACAACCTCACATTTTCGCGCTTTCCATTCCGCGCTGGGGCACAGTATGAAAACTGTGCTGGCGAGAATTTCGTACTGAATAAGCCTGGGCACATGGATCTGCAAGTATCTGTAGATTTCGAATGCAGAAGGCTCCTGATCGGCACCAGGATTAAAGGCAAGTCTATCAGATACTTCTGGATTTATGACCTGGATAAGGTCATGGCACTTCCTATTAAAGACATGAAGATAACAGTAGACTGGGAAGGCGAGAAAGTAAGGACCATCAAGGCTCGCGACCTAAGCAGCCTTGAAACCCTTGGTTATTTCGAAATACCAAGGGGCAAGAATGCAGACACCGACGTCTACTACTACTCGCATCAGGGGCACGAGATTTATGGAAACTACATATACTTCTATGAGGGCAATGCTGTAGAAAAGGAGTCAGGGAGCGACACATATGACTCTGTGGCGTATGTGACCATCTTCGACTACAAAGGAAATATTATCATGAAACGCACCAAGGTAGGTGCTATCTCAGACGCGAGTGGTCTAAATGACAATGGTATGACATTCAATGGTTACGCCGAAGGCGAGAGCCTCAAAATAAAGAACGGCAAGCTATACCTTGGTGTAGCATGCCGTAACGAATCTTCTGGAAGTAATCGTTATGCCAATATTCTCGTGTACGATACTGTAGAGAAAAGGCATTAGATTTTTACACAACGCACAGAATAGGCGTCAAGTTTTGTCGCCTCTGCACTGCCCGTCAGAACTGGATCAGCCTCTTCTGACGGGTCGTCGTTTATAAAGAACATAAACTTCGCCACAGTGCTGTCTTTCTGACTGCATGACCAGTACCGGCCTTCTCTTCCCACGTAAATATCTTCAGCCACAGAGCTGTCATAAAACCCAGCGGCGGGCAGAAAAACGCTCACACGGCCCTCTATGCCCGAAAACGAGCGACCATATAGTCCACTGGCTTCATCCTTGGAAAATGGCGTAAATTTGCCTTTATAGAGCTTGGCAAGTTCAGTATCCGTGGGGACGCGCCATCCCTTGGGACAAGGGTCATTGATCGCATGGATAAGTTCATCATTGACCACATTCATCCACGAGTCGCTTTCCTTAACAATGGAGTGATAAGTGATAGCATCAGGTCTGCCCCAATGATACAGCGCACCTGCAGGCGCCGAACCACGTCGGTAGCCACAGTTGACAGGGGCCCATACTGTCCCGTCAATTTCGACACCCTCCCCTATCCATTTCCCGTCCATGACATAGGAATTTGTAGTCTTATATGGAGATTCTTCTTCCGTACTAGAGTCAGGAACAACTACTTCTGGAGCGCATGACCAAGCAATCGAGAGAAGAATCAACAAGTAAAATGGTTTCATTATCTTTCCGACTTACCAGTAAGACGTGACCAGAATGAAGATTTCTCCAGAGGCTGGGAATTAAATAGTCTGCGATAATACTCAGCGTACGTTAGTCCGTCATGAACAACCTGATAAATGACGCCCCAATCAGGGATTCCACCTACATTTCTATCGTCAATAAACATATCGGCACATAGTTTTCTGGCGCCATCTGTTGGCTCCATACCCTCTCCTGGATGATCCCTATTTACAGAGTAGAACTCAAGTCCTCTTTCCTTACACCATTCTACGGCCTCGTCGAGTAGTTCTCCCTCTCGAACAGACCATAATATGAGCTGATGCCCTTCCTTCTGAAGTTTCTTTAAGGTCATGACTGCAAATGGAATTTCTTTTCCAATGCTTGGGTACTTATGCTCCACTATAGTACCATCAAAGTCAACCGCAATATACATGTTGATAATGTTTAAAAAAAGATGCCGGCATCTAGTGTCGGCATCTTATTATGTGATAGAAAAATTTCTATTAATGCTCGATGAGAACTGAACGATCGAATCTAGGATCTGCGCTCTCGTTAGAGATCTTGCTGTGAACGTTGATGTTTTCAGCCTTGACACCGTAAACCTCCTCGAGGATCTTCTTAACGCCAGCAGCACGACCAGCTGAAAGGTCTGCATTGATAGCAGGGGTACCAGTACCCTCATCGGCGCTACCAGTAAGAACGAAGAGACGATCAGGATCCTGAGAAAGGATAGCCTTAACATAGTCATCAAGGTGACGACGCTCTGTAACGTTGAGTACCTTAGAGTTGATCTCATAGTAGAGAGTAAGAGGTGGAACACCAAGAGCGGTCTTGATGTAAACTACATCCTTATCGTCGTTGTTTGTATTCTGAGCACGAAGTGCATCAAGTTCGTCTGCAAGAGCCTTCACCTTAGCATCAAGAGCCTCCTTAGCAGCGAGAGCAGCAGCAAGAGCAGTGTTTGCGCTAGCAAGAGCCTCACGAGCTGATGCGAGAGATGCATTTGCTGCGTCAAGCTCAGCACCAGAACATGCATGATCCCAATCAGTCTTCTTGAAGGTGTACATAACACCGATAGCTGCAGTTACAACCTGGGTAACACCACCCTCATTCCAGTTATGGAAACGACCTGAGAAAAGATTATCTCTTACGTCGATGAATGCGCCAAAGTTCTTAGTGATGTTAACGATACCCATGACACCAGGACCAACCTCAAACTCTGGATCGCGAGCAGGACCAAACATACCTCTATTTGGATCATAGATGGTCTGGAAACCCACATGAGCGTAAGGAACGAGCTCGAATACTCTCTCCTTGTAGCCACAGATAGTGTTAAGGATGTTCCACATAGCATCTGCGTGAACATTTGTGAAGCCGTAAGTATAAACACCCTTATCATCTGGCTCCATCCAGAAATGCTCGTGGAAATCTGCTGGATACTGCTCCTTAAGTGAGAGACCCTGGAAACCTACACGGAGTCCAAGAGAAGGAGTAAACCACTTACCAGCGAAGATATCGAAATCTCCAGTAACCTTATTCTGGTTCTGAGGTGCAAACATTGTTTTGATACCAGCGCCAGCACCTACGAAGATGTCATCTCCAAATTTCTTTGTAGCAACAGGTCCACGATATGCGTCCTGAGCAAACATTGCGCTTGCAGTGGCAATGAAAGCAAACGCCAAAACGAAAATTTTCTTCATATTAACAACATTAGTGACTTGCAAATATACAGTATATTAAACTTTTACGCAATAAAAAAATACAATAATGCATGTTTGCATAAAAAAAAGAGCCCGAGACACATGTCTCGAGCTCCTCGAAGAACGGCAGCTGCCTACTCTCCCACCTGGTGGGGCA